>JABDKH010000286.1 GCA_013002345.1 Rhodothermales bacterium | reverse complement strand
ATGACTCGCCAATCGCACTGGAATCGCGTCTACTCGACTCGGTCCGCAGAGGAGCTGAGTTGGTTCCAGGAGCACCCCGCGGTATCCATCGAGCTGATCGAGCTGGCGAGCCTCGGTCCTTCGGCGGCCGTGATCGATGTTGGCGGGGGAGACTCACTTCTGGTCGATTGGCTTCTCGAACGCGGCTACGAGGATCTTACGGTCCTCGATGTCTCCTTGGCCGCCTTGGAACGAGCCCGGCGACGGCTCGGAAACAAGGGGACCTCCGTCGATTGGGTCGAATGCGACGTCACTCGCTGGCAACCCGAACGAGTCCACGACCTCTGGCACGATCGCGCGGTGTTTCACTTCCTGACAGATGCTGCCGACCGGCAGCGCTATATCGAGGTCATGGAACGGGCGCTGAGGCCCGGTGGCCGGGCCATCGTTGCGACCTTTTCGCTCGAAGGCCCGCCGAAGTGCAGCGGCCTCGACGTTCAGCGCTACTCGGTCGAAACGTTGGCTGAAGAGCTCGGTGGGTCGTTTCGACTCGAAGGGAGTCGAGAGCAGCTCCACCAGACCCCGGCCGGCAAGAGTCAGGCGTTCATCTTCACGCTCTTTCGAAAAGCAGTCTGAGGCTTCCTCAGAAGCCCAGCTTTAGGCCCACTTTGGTGGACCAGCCGGTGTATTCGATCCGAAACGATTTCTCGGGCAGACCTTGCATAAGGGAGGGCTACGAGAGCGACAAGTGAGCGTGATGAGGCCCCAGGAAGTTTCGCCGGTTCCTTTTGCTGACTCTATCCTTGCGTGGCGTAGTGCGATCTTGCCCTCTTGACACCAAAGGCTGCAGATCACTTGGCCCCGACCACCCAGAGCGGAGAGCCCGTCTTTGTCCGGAATCTCCAACGCTTTCCTTCGGCGACGAGATACCGGGCCACCATTTCTGGGCGTGACTGGGAATTGATGAAGGAACCAGCCACTTTGATCTCCTGGCCCTTGCGGATCTTCAGACCGAGATGTTTGACGTCCCAGTTGGGTGCGACAAAGACGATGTGCCGAACCCCGTCAGCCTCGACCAGAAGCTCGTACCCCTTGTCGAGGAACTGACCGTGAGTCCGCCTGCGCACCTTGCGCACCGTCCCCTGGATTCTTGTACGGGTCCCCTGATTCCAGTCCGGGCTGTAGTAGTGCCACCCGGTACCGTGCCACAGGGGATAGCCCCATTCGTCCCTCAGTTGTGCGGTCTTTCCTCCGACAGTGATCTCAGTTGCTACGACGTAGCGATGATCGTCGTATCCTGACCAGTAGGAATCCACGATTGAGCCCTTGATCTTGACCTTCTGACCGGTGGTGAGTCGGATTCCCTGGCCTTCGAGGAACCATGATGGCCCCAGCATGGCGTAGAAGGTTTCACCCGAGTCGCTTTCCAAGAGGTGGTGCATCGAGTTTCCTGTGTGATTGCCATGCCCCCAGGAACTCCACATGCCGAGCTCCTCACGCAGGGTACCGTTGACGTTGGTGATCGCGTCAGGATCGAACCAGCGGTGGCCGTCCCAACCGGGGCCTCCGCGCCACAGCGGGTAGCCGTCGTCGTCCCGGAGCTGGACGGTTACGCCGTTGACGCTCAGAACCGTGACGATCACGTATGCCTCGGCATCATTGTGCCCGCCCATACCGCCGTGCCCACCATGGCCGCCTTGGCCTCCGTGACCGTTACGACCGTTGTCGTAGGTCTCAACGACCGAGCCGGTGAGAGTGACGCGCACACCGTCTTCGAGCGAGACTCCGGATTCCTCCAGGAACCAATCGGGCGCGAGCATCACGTTATAGAAGGAGCCGTCATCAGCCTCGAAATCGAAGCCCATGCCACCTCCAGTATGGTTCCCATGGCCACGCACCTGCCAGTCTCCGAAGGCGCCTCCGAGAGAACCGCTCAGAGTTGTGACGGTCGTGGGGTCGAAGAACATCCCCATCCCACCCTGGAATCCATGTCCTCCTCCGCCATGGGCGTGGATCGGTGTACCGATCGTCAGTACTGCTACCAGTGCAACAGTGAGTTGGATCAGGTTCTTGGAAGTCATGCGGCTCATTGTCTGTTCTCCTTGTCGCCCCATTTCGGGCGAGTCTCTGTGTTTTGGTTTGGCGACCGCAGCCAGGAAACCAAAGCCTTGGGCTATCGGCCTATGGCATTTACGGAGCCGGAGAGCTATCGAGATCTACCAGTCGAGCTCTTCTCCTTCAGGGTAGAGGCTCAAGAGGTACGCTACGAGATCGTCGAGCTGAGGGTCAGTGAGGCGATCGCCGAAGGCCGCCATGGTCAGCGGCGGCTCGGGGCCGTTCGGGTCGAGCTTGTTGACAACTGGGACTCCGGTACGAATCCGGTCTTTTAGCTCAGCGAGCGTGTAACCTTCTTTGACGTATTTCAGCGGCGGTACTTGTTCGCCGGATTCAGAGTTGCGATTGGGAACGCCACCCTCGCCACTGGCTCCATGGCATCCCCGGCAGCCATAGCGTTTGAAGAGCCTCTCGCCTCGCTGTTCCGCGCTGAGTTGGACGGAAAAGCGAAGGCTCTCAGGTCCCTGTTGGTGAACTCGCTGCAGGAAGAGCACCAGGGAGTGCGCCTCAGCGTCGGTGAATCCGTACTCGGGCATGACTGTCCCGGGTGAGACAGCTTGCGGGTCTCTGAAGTGCGAAACCAGCCAGCCCTCCGTTCGACGGGTTACGACGTGATCGAGCGATGGCCCGGTGTCTCCGCCTGAACCTCCAATCGAGTGACACCCTGCACATCCTCTTGACTCGAATAGCCGGGCACCAGACTCGGCGCTCTCGAGGATTCTCCTGGATGCGTGGTATCCGGAGACGGGTGGCATGCGTCGGCTCATCATGAAGAGCGTCAGGGCTTTGGCCTCGGTTTCGGTGAAGCCGTATCGAGGCATCGCCGATTCAGGCACAAGCTTTGAAGGGTCGAGAAAGTGTTCGACGAGCCAGTCCGGACTCCGGGGCTCTCCGTGCTGCGAATCGTCGAGGTCCGGTGCGAGCTGATTTCCCCAGCCGTCGAGTCGATGGCAGCCGCGACAGCCCGCCTCTTCGAAGAGTCGGGCACCCTCCGCGAGACGCGGTGCGGCCGGATTGTCCACAGGATCGTGGCAGCGTCCGCAGCTAGCCTCGAGGTACTCGAGCGGGAGCATCGGCTGATCCCAGAACGGGACGTTGCCGTGCGCCGCCTCGGCAGTTGTTGCTCGCCCCTGACCTGCATGGCAGACGGTACAGCCGAACCGCTCGAATGGGTGAACATCGTGATCCGGGTGATAGGAGAAGGGGAGGTTGGTTCCCGAATAGGTGGGGTCGTCGACCGCTAGATGACATGACGTACACCGATCGACGGTGCCAAGCTCGGGGACGACGATCTGTCGCAGCTCTACAGGCAGGGTCTCTGCGGCTCGCCTTTCGTCGACCGACACGGCTCTGGATGCCTCGAGCTGCCGGAACGACTGTTGATGCGCCATCCACTCCCGGCGCTCTTCCTTGAGAAAACCCAAGAGGACGAGCACGACGAGAACTGCTCCGACGGCAGCGAAAGCGCGCAGCGGCAAGAGAGGTGGCTCGGGACGTGAGGGTCGGTTGTTCATTCCTCGTTAGCCTCCGTGCCCCGCGACTGCCTGCCATGGCCAGATCCAGTCCCAGTTGGGACCGCGGAAGTAGGTCGCGACCACGGTGAGCAGCAGGAGCGCAACGAGAACCGTGATGAAGATTGCGTTCGGCAATCGCCGGTCTCTCGCAAACCACTGCCCGGGTCCGGATCGGCTTCGGTCCAGGAAGGGAACGGCCACGAGTGTTGCGACCAAGAGGGCGGGTACTACCACGCCTCCAAGGAATGCAGAGTGCGCCACCAGCTCCTGGAGCGCAAGGAAGTACCATGGCGCCTTCGCAGGGTTCGGTGGATGGACCGGGTTGGCGAGTTCCTCGAGCGGCGCATCGAAGAGGATCGCAAGAAGCAGTACAACGCCAAAAGTACCGGCGAAGAGCAGGATCTCGCGCATCAGCAGATGTGGCCAGGAGAAGACCTCATTCTGAGGATCGCTTCCAACGTGAGGTGTGGTGGCTGAGGTAAGCGCCATGAGGCCGTAGCTTTTGTCCGCGGGAGGCTGATCGCCCTCTTCTATCCTGACCTTGTTTTCATTCGGCCTCGCCAGTCCACCGTCCTTTCGGACGCGATAGAGGTGCACTGCAACGAGAAAAAGCGCGGCCGCGGGAAGCACGACGACATGCAGAACGTAGAAGCGGAGGAGGGCCGGTTGGCCCACTGCATTGCCTCCGAGGAGGAGGTACTTCGTCGTGTCTCCCACGACCGGCGCGTAGCTTGCGATGCTGGTGCCTACCGTGATCGCCCAGAAGGCCAGTTGATCCCAGGGCAAGAGGTAGCCGGTAAAGCTGAGGAAGAGTGTCAGTAGGAGAAGGGCAACGCCAACGAGCCAGTTGAACTCCCGGGGCTTCTTGTACGAGCCCATCAAGTACACACGAGCCAGGTGCAAGACAACGGCTACTACCATCAGATGAGCTGCCCAACGATGGCAGTTGCGCAGGAGTACGCCGGCCGTTACGACGAACTCGAGGTCCTTCATGCTGTCGTAGGCGCGTTCTACGGAAGGCACGTAGTCGAACATCAGGAGCACGCCAGTGACGATGAGAATGGCAAGCAAGTAGAGGGAGATGAGCCCTAGTCCAAAGGTTCTGTTCGGGCGAAGCGATTCGCGCCGGATTTTGGCGGGGTGAAGGTGAAGGACGAAGCTGGAGACCATTGCCTGTGCTCGTCCCAGATTGGTCTTGGGGATCCCAACACGGAAGACGGACTTTCGCAGTGCTGCCCACAGGTGCTCGAGGCCCCTCATGCCCGCTCTCCTTCGGGGTCGGTCGTGTCGGAACGACTGTCTGGATCCGATTCGAGCATCAGATACCGGTCGGCTGAAACCGGTCGATCGCGATCAATGACCAATCGTCCGTCGCGCGCCATGGACAGTTCGTAGCAGGGCAGGGGAGTGGGCGCGGGACCCTCGAGTACACGACCGTCCTCGTCGAAGACACTGCCGTGGCAGGGACACCGGAAACCGCGGCCAGTCTTTTCGTCTGGACTAACGGTGCAACCCAGATGAGTGCACACCGCCGACATCGCTCGATAGCCATTGCCTTTGCGCTGGATGAAGATACGAATCTCATCCAGAAACGAGTCGGTACCGTCCAGGTAGTCTGTCGGCTTGGCGGCTCGGTAGCGGAGGTTGGGTTCGTCGAGCAGATTCGGCACGAGCCCACGAAGGGCGCCGGCCGATGCCGCAAGCATCGAGCCAAGCGTTCCAACCCAGCCGAGAACAAGGAGGGTGAAATCGCGTCTGCCAACACCCTTTGGCCCTGGATGGCTTGGTGCGTCTCGAAGGACAGGGAGTTTCTCTTTCGTCATAGCCCGATTGCCTCGACTCGTTCCATGGTGACTGCGCCCACAGGACAGCGCTCCGCGCACAGGCCGCAGCGGATGCACAACGTCTCGTCCTTGAGGATGGCTGCAAAACGTTGCGGCTCCGGAGAACTGCTGTAGCGTTTGTCCAAGACGCGGTCGAGATCGCCACCATCGGCGAGTGCCGCGCTATCGACAAGAGAGAGGCAGTACTCCGGGCACACGTCCACGCAGCCCCCACATGCGACGCACTGGTCGCCGTTGAAAACGGGGCTTATGTGGCATTCAAGGCAACGAGCAGCCTGATCGAACGCTTGCCCTCGTTCGAAGGAAAGCTCGACTTCCGTCACGCCGATACGGCGGTCGATGGGTATGGTCGGAGGTTCGGCCTGGCCGGTGGTGAGAAGACTCTCTTCGACACGGCGATGCGGGAGGATAGTGGTTCGATAGCTGGGCTCTTCTACGTCTTCAAGGCCATCGAGATGTCGAGCTATGGAACGAGCTGCGCGCCGGCCCTCAGCCACCGCGTGGATGACGTTTCTTGCGCCGAAAGCGACATCGCCACCAGCGAAGACCCCGGCGCGAGTCGTAGACAGGGTGTCAGGATCACAGAGCAGGGCACCGCGTGGCGTGACCGTGAGGCCATCGTCTGGCTGAATCCAGGAAAGATTCGGGGCCTGGCCGATGGCGAGAACTACGGTTTCGGCGTCGACGATGATTCGCGAGTCTTCGTCGTAAATAGGATTGAAGCGGCCTGCGTCGTCGAAGACGGACTTGACCTGCACGAACTCCACTCCGGTGACTTTGCCGTTTCTTCCCAGAATCCTCCTCGGTCCGTATCGAGGATGGATCTTGATGGCTTCCTCGGTTGCATGAGAGATCTCGGTATAAGAGGCGGGCATTTCATCGAGGCTCTCGAGGCAGTAGACATCGACCTCGCGGACGCCGGCCCGAAGGGCTTGCCGAGCTGCATCAATCGCTACTTGCATCTCCTTCTCAGAGCCAGCGTCGGCTCTCTTGGTCATGAGGTGGAGGACTTCGCGAGCTTGACCAAGCGCCTCCCGCACTTCTCTGTCGCTAAGAGAGCTCGGATCGTCGGTGTGCCGCAGGGCTGATCGGGCTGCGTCGAGGGCGACGTTTCCTCCTCCAATGACGACAACGCGCTGGCCGAGATCGACGCGGTAGCCAAGGTGGTGGTTGAGGAGGTAGTCAATCGCCGGCATGACGCCGTCCAGGTTGGCTCCCTCGACGGTAAGCGAGCGACTCTGGTGAGCGCCGATGCCGAGGAAGATGCTCTTGAAGCCCTGCTCGTAGAGATCGGAGAGAAAGAAGTCTTGTCCCAGGCGTTGATTGGTGCGGAGTTCGATCCCGAGACTGAGAACGACGCCTATTTCGGCCTCGATGATGTCGCGCGGCAGCCTGTACTCCGGAATGCCAAGGGTCAACATTCCCCCCGCCTTGGGCGCTGCTTCGAAAACGGTGACGCTGTATCCAAGAAGGGCGAGATCGTGAGCACATGAGAGCCCGGCCGGCCCCGCCCCGATCACGGCAACACGACTGTCGCGATGTGGGGTGGGGACGGCCGGAGGAGGGCCTGAGGGACTGAAGCCAGGGGATTCGACACCAAAACGTTCACAGACGAAGCGCTTGAGCGCGCGGATGGAGACCGTCTCATCGAGTGCGCTCCTGCGACAGCGCGCCTGGCACGGAGCGTTGCAGATGCGTCCGCAAATGGATGCGAACGGATTCGGGCTTCGAGCGATCGTGTAGGCATCTTCATATCGGCCTTCCGCGATCGCCCGGACGTATCCTCCCGCGTCCGTCCGCACCGGGCAGCCCTCTCTGCAGAGAACCTGCCGGCTGAAGTACTCAACGTCGGGAACTTGAATTCGTGAAGTGTCGACCATCGATTCCGATTCAGATCTGCAAACGCAATCAGCTGCCCTGCTGGACCTTCTTCTTTTCGATGAGCTCCTTCTTGCGCACCGAAGAGTCGTACGCCAGGAACTCGAAGATCTGCTTGGCCTCTTTGGGCGCGATCCCGCTGCCTGGTTTGCGCATCATCCGCTTGACGTAGCGCGACCACTCTTCCTCGAGTGCGTAGTCTGAGTTGATCGGCCGCGCCAGCGTGTGGCACTTGGAGCATCGCTCAGCAAAGATCTCGTATTTCTGCTGCATCTCCTCGGGGTAAGTGGAGACGTCGATTGTCTGCGATCCCTTGTCGAACTCGGCAAGATCCTCCTCGCTGGAAGGGTCTTGCGCGGAGGAAGATGCGGCCACGGCAAGCAGCGCGACCACCGCGACGAGCGACCAGATCCGATTGCGCATCAGTTGTTCTCCTTCAGGTAGCGCAGTACCGCTTCGGTCTGTGCGGCAGTCATGTTGGCGCGGACCCGCATGTGGGTCATGATTACGTCCCATTCCTCGTCGCTCCGCTCCTTGGGCCAGCGCTCCGAATGGCACGTTCCGCAGCTCCAGGCGTACACCTTTGCTCCGTCAAGAGCGGGGCTGGCGGAGGGCTTTGAGCTTTCTTGCACTTCCGTCTCTGTCGAGGCGGCTGCCTCGTCGGTAGCGATCGCGATCGAAACTGCAGCTCCCGTCAACAGGAGGAAGCATGCAACTACCGCCAGAGCGTTCCGGTTTTGTTGTTTCAGCATGGTCTGAACTCCTTCGTTTCTAGAATCCGAGGGCGAACATCACGTTGACGGCATCCTCTGCCGCGTGTCCGGTTTCCTCGAGCCGCTCCCAGGCGACTCGCAGTACGCTCGATCCGGTGAAGTAGTAGTTGAGGCCGACGGACGTTTGGTCACGGTCGGCAGCGCCCCAGTCGAGGTGGGCTATGCGTGCAACCAGCTCGAGCTTGTTGAAGGCGTAGGAGGGGATAACGGAGAGTCTCAGCGACGGCTGGATGTACCAGGACTCCACTTCCTGGTCATGCAGGGCATCTCCATGATCGTCAAACCCGCGCTCGGTTTGGGAGTCCAACCACTCCCCACGAACATCGAAGAGATCGTGGTGATACGTGAAGTCGAACCCCGTCATTGTTGAGTCGAGTTCACCGAACTCGTCGTAACTCCCTGAGAGGTAGGAGGCGCCAATCTCGAAGCCTTGCGCCGGGATTACTGACACACGCCCGCCGAGTGCGGTGTCTTTGTTGTTGTTGAAGGAGGAACCGTCGAGAAAGATCAGCTCCTCCTCTTCCTCTTCGCCATGCCCCTCACCCTCATCGTCGCCGCCGCTCGTGGAGAACTCAGCCATGGAGAAGACGTCGTCGTGACCATCCTCCTCGAGCTCCTCCTCTTCCTCCTCGTGCCCATGACCGGAGACTTGGAATCCGTTCGAGACGAAGAGTGAGTAGGTGAATCGTCGATAGCCGTCTCCCAGGGGAATGCCACCTCGTAGCTGCGCGCCGGTTTGGCCAAAGGGCACCAGGCTCTGCCCGTGTTGATAGGGCAGTGGGAACGTCGGTAGCTTGTTGATCCACGCAGGGTGGAGCTTCTCGATGAAGCTGCCAAATGGCGTCAGGAACTTGCCCATGACGACGGTGGCGTTATCGTGAGCCAGCCAGTCGATCTGGGCGTATTCGACCTCGGTCTCGACGGCGTCGTCTTCGAATTCGAACTCCAGCTCCGCCTCGAAGAGGAATTTGTCCGAGATTCTGTAGAGAAATATCGGTACGAAGCCGGTATTGAAGGACTCCGTTCCGTCCTCGCCGTCGGAGTCGACGTATGTCGTGAAACCGTAGCCAGTTAGCAGGAATCGATTCTCGCCTGATGAGCTTGCGCTCTGAGCGGATGCCGGAAGCGTTCCGGCGAGTAGGGCCAGGCCCACGATAAGAGATCTTGTTGCTCTTTTCTGCATAGCACCCTCCTGAAGATGGGAGTGTGGTCGGTTTGCCATGCGGCAAGACTAGGGATCGCAGTTGCTCAGGACAATCGGCAAAGTTCATGATTTTTGCCGTCAGAACTCATGAGGAGGCAGGTAAGAGTTGATTGCGCTACAGGCCTCCTTCTGCTACATTCCACGCGAATGCCCAAGAAGAACTCCGACCTGCTGTACTTCTCAGTACTTTTTCTGCTGGCCTTTTTTGCTGGGCCGGTCATCGCAGGTCCGTGTCTTGCGCTGGAAGACTGCACCATGGCCGTGACACCCGACTGCGGCGACGAACACGGTGAGTCGATGGACTCCTGGTGCTGCGATGTAACAGGACTATCGGAGTCGAATCGGCAGACCATCAAGCTGCTGTCTTCGTCGCTGATCGCTGCCATTCCGCAAATCGTCGGCGATGGCGAGAGCAGCATCTCGTCGCGAGAAGGTTTGCCCGGGTCACACGCTCCCCCTTTGCGCGACGGCCCCCTCTTCGTTCTTCACAGCAGCTTCCTGATCTGATCGCCACGTTCGAGTGAGCGACTACCGCCTGCGTTTCGACGTTGGCGGTAAGTGCTATTCGAGCGACGAGTTTGTTGGACGTTTTCGTCCAGCGGGCTCGTCATAAGTGGAGAGTCAGATCAAGGAGTGAGCAAAGTGAATATAGAAGTTGTGAGGGGCATGCGATTGACGACCGCCGTTGGATTGCATTTGCCCCACCATTGCGGGGAGCAAGCGCTCCCTACAGAGTCCGAGGTGAAGGGTGCCTGCCTGGAATCCGGCTGATATCGCGGCAGGGACCGCTGATCCGGCCTTCGTTTCTGACGAACATGGAGTTGTTCTCGGCTGGAACGATGCGGCTGGACGACTCCTCGGACGGACAGCTGACGAAGTCGTGGGAAGCCCGTGTCATGAGGTCCTGTGCGGTCTGGACACCTTCGGCAATCGCTACTGTGACAAGGACTGCGCAATCATGAAGATGGGCCTGCGCAAGGAGGCGTCGCGTTTGTTCGTGCTGAACGTGCGACACGCCTCTGGCCAGCGGCTTCCGTTGAGAGTCACCGTACTGCAGTTGCCAACCGATCAGGCAGAGCACTACTTGATGGTCCATGTCCTGCTTCCGGCAGAAGTTCCCGGCAGGCGGTCGCAGAACGGCATGGAAGGGTCTGGATTTCAGTCCAGCCTCAGCAGCGGCGAGGGTCTTTCCTCTCCGGAAATGGAGAGGATTCGCAGCCTCACCCCTCGTGAGACGGAGGTTCTTGGCCTGTTGGCCTCGGGAAATGCCTCCCAGGACGTGGCCAACGAACTCTTCATTAGCCTTACGCCGGTGAGGACGCACATCCAGAACATCCTGAAGAAGCTCGAAGTGCACAGCCAGCTGGAGGCCGTCGCCCTGGCCTTCAAGAGAGGACTGATCTAGATGTCGCAACATATCGCCAACTGCGTGGTACTTAGTCCGGAGGGCGAAAAATCATCAGTTTTGATGATTGCGTATTCAGTTGGCGCCTCATACGCTCTTGCCCGAGCGAGAGGCAGTGCCCCGGAACGGCAGCCGCCTCTCAGAGTTGACACGAAGAAACGCTTTGTATGATCCCCGGCCCATGAAACGACTCAATCGCTACATCGCCTTTTGCGCTGGCGTACTGCTTTTGGCAGCGCCCGCTGCTTGGGCATGCGGTCAGATCGGTGAGATGTCGGCGGAATGCGACATGCCCGAGATGGCAGGTTCCATGGGTGGCACGGCTATGTGCCACGACGGCGGTCAGATGGCGGATGACTGTTGCGACGTCGGGCCGGCGCCTGACACGGCGCAGGCGATCTCGTTCCAGAGTCTCAAGCTTCTGACGACCCTGGTAGCAGTAGATCTTCAGGAGGTGGCACCCCCAGCGCCCGCGGCGTTGTCACCAGATCTCTTGTCGGCAGACGGCTTCCGCCTGCACGATCTCGGGCGCTACACGCTTTTCTCGTCTTTCCTACTCTGATTCTCCTCTGAAGAGAGCTGTGTCGGATCGTCCCGCAGTGGGGCGGTCTAGACGTCCACAGGATTTCTTTGGAGGAGTTTCATGTTTTTTGGAAGACAGTTATTTGCGGTGATCTTATTGCCGGTCACGTTCCTGGCGGCGACAGAGCTGCTGGCGCAGGACTCGGCTGATCATCGTCCGGGCTCAACGGCCCCATCCAGCGCGTCCGCTTCGGAGCGGATCCTGGAGAACATTGAAGAACCTGCTCTGCGGGAGTTGGTAGGCGAGATCCTGGATCGAAACCCAGGTGTTGCTGCTGCGAAGGCCCGAGCTCGAGCGGCGGCTCTCGAGGCGCCTCAAGTCAAGGCGCTTCCAGACCCGGTTGCCAGCTTGACCGCGTTCTTGGGAACGCCTGAAACCCGAACGGGCCCTCAGCGTCTCTCAGCGGGCTACTTCCAGGGGCTGCCGTGGGTCGGGAAGCTGGCTCTCAAGGAGCAAGCAGCCCTCTACGGCGCCGCGGCGTTAGAAGCGGAGGTCGAGGCGAAGGAGTTGACGCTGGTCACAGAGGCCAGGCGTCTTTACCACGAGCTTTCATTTCTCAATCGGTTCGAGGTGATTACGGAGGAGTACCGCACGCACCTGCTGCAGCATGAGGAAATCTCCCGAGCCCGCTACTCGACAGGAGTTGGACTGGGCCAAGGTGTTGTGAAGCTCCAAGCGGAGATCACGAAGGTCGAAAGAGAACTGCTAGACATCGAAGCGAGACGTGTGGCGCTCTCGGCGCAGATCAATGCGCTTCGTGACCGCTCGGCGTTGGCCTCGCCGCCGAATGATCTCTTGCCTGAGGTGCTGGAGATTGAGCTGGATCACAGTGTTCTTCTCGAAACAGCTCTCCGCTATCGACCGGAGCTTGCCGCAGCGAACGCCAGGATTTCGCGCGCTGACGCTCTGATCCGGCTGGCCGAAAAAGGCTACCGGCCAGACTTCAAGGTTGGATTGACCTACACGATTGTCGATCCGCGCGACGATGCGCCGGGCCGACTTCAGCCCCCAGAAGGGAACGGCGAGGACATCATCGGGCTTCAGGGTGGGATCACTCTCCCGATCTGGCGCAAGAAGCTCGCGGCGGGAGTGGAAGAAGCCGTCGAGCTCGAGCGCGCCGCAAGAGAGGCCAGGCGGGACGTCGCTGCCTCGATTGACTCTGCTGTTGGCGATCTGACCCTTCGGGTGCCGCTCAGCTGGCGCCAGCTGCGGCTTGTCGAAGACCTCCTGGTTGTTCAGGCGGAAGAGGCCCTCGAATCTGCCCAGGCCGGATACATCGCCGGGACCCTGAATGCCCTGGATCTGTTGGATGCGGAACATGTGCTCTTCCAGGCACATACCGCAGTGGCCCGCGCCAAGACCGACTATCTCGTCGGCATAGCGAAGCTCGAGGGAGCACTTGGCGAATCTCTATCGAACACGACAACTACGGAGTGATTTGAGTCATGACAAAGGAAAACAAGCGCGCAGGAGGAGCAAAGCGATGGCTCGGATCACTTCTTTGGGTCGGGGTCGGCTTTGCGCTCTCTTTCATTCTCTTCTTCGATCCCCTGAGTATCCACCCGGTTGACGATTGGCTTCGCCCAACCGCGGATTCGCGAATGAGCGGGGAAGGTGTTGCAGCGGCGAGTGAGGAGCAGGGCGGTCTGTGGACGTGCTCGATGCATCCACACATTCTGGAGGACGAGCCAGGTGAGTGCCCGATATGTGGCATGACGTTGGTTCGCGTCCGAGATGGCGGCAGCGTGGCAGGCAGCCCGGCGAGTGGTGAAAGAGAGATTCTCTTCTATCGCAACCCGATGGATCCGACGATCACCTCTCCCGTGCCGGCGAAGGACGAGATGGGTATGGACTACGTGCCTGTCTTCGCCGAAGAAGCTGAGTCCATCACTAGCGGAGAGAGGGAGATTCTCTTCTATCGCAATCCGATGGATCCGACGATCTCGTCGCCGGTTCCGGCGAAGGACGAGATGGGTATGGACTACGTTCCCGTCTATTCGGACGAAGTCGATCAAGCGATGGGCGCAGGGACGACCGTGACCATCGATTCAGCGGTAGTCCAGAACATGAACGTCCAAAGTGCCCTGGCCGAGCGCCGTGATCTGACCCACGACATTCGAACCGTCGGCTATCTGGAGTACGACCAGGAACGGATGGTCACGGTGACCACCAAGTACTCGGGTTGGGTGGAGAAGGTGTACGTCAACTACGTCGGCGAGCCGGTCAGGAAGGGCCAGCCGCTGTTCGAGATCTACTCGCCCGAACTCGTCCAGACCGAGCAGGAGCTCCTGTCTGCCATCGCCTACGCCAAGAAGTTCAAAGAATCAGATAACGAGGCCCGTCGAAGGGCCGAGGGCTTGGTCGAAGCGGCTCGGACTCGTCTTTCTTACTGGGACATCGCCCCGGAGCAGATTGCCCGGCTGGAGGAGACCGGCGAGATATTCCGAACGCTCAAGGTGGTCGCACCATCGAGCGGTCTAGTGATGAAACGGATGCCGGGCTTGGAGGGTATGGCAGTCAAGCCGGGCATGGAGACCTACCACATCGCCAATCTTTCCTCGCTCTGGCTTTCCGTCGAGATTTTCGAGAATCAGGTGGCCTGGATCCGCGAAAACACGTCGGCGGAGGTGGTGTTCACGTACTTCCCGGGCGAGACCTTTCGAGGCAGGGTCCGCTTCATTGAGCCGGAATTCTCAGAGAAGACCCGGACGCTCAGGGTGAAGCTCGAAGTTCCAAATCCAGGCCGTCGACTGCGGGCCGGCATGTTCGCAACGGTGACTTTCCAGCCCGTTGCGGCACGTGGAGCCATAACGGTGCCCTCATTGTCGGTGCTTCGAACGGGGCAGCGCAACGTGGTCGTCGTGGATCTTGGCGAAGGGCGATTCAGTCCTCGTGAGGTAGTTCTGGGGCATCAAGGGTCGCAGTACGTCGAGGTCTTGGAGGGCCTCGAGGACGGTGATCGCGTGATCACGTCGGCTCAGTTCCTCATTGATTCTGAGGCGAGCCTGCAAGAAGCAATACAGAAGATGATTGCTCAGAAGCAGGCGGCAGCATCTGACCAGGGGGAGGGCGACCATGCTGAATAAGCTGATCGAGTGGTCCCTCAGGAACCAGTTGATGGTGACTGTGGGTCTCATCCTGGCCATTCTGGCGGGTGTCTGGGCGATTCGGGAGACCAGGATCGACGCGATTCCGGATCTCTCTGACGTCCAGGTGATCATCTTCACCGAGTTTTCGGGGCAGGCGCCGCAGGTGGTCGAAGATCAGGTCACATACCCGATTACCACCAAGATGCTGGCCGTGCCCTACGCCAAGGTAGTTCGGGGTTACTCGTTCTTCGGTTTCTCCTTCGTCTACGTGATCTTCGAGGACGGGACCGACCTCTACTGGGCTCGTTCGCGAGTCCTGGAGTACCTCTCTGGGCTTGCCAGTGAGCTGCCGCAGGGCATCTCGCCGCAACTCGGGCCGGATGCGACCGGCGTGGGGTGGGCGTTCATGTACGTACTCAACTCCGATGAGCGTTCACTGGCTGACCTCAGGAGCTACCAGGATTGGTATCTCAAGTACGCCCTCTCTTCGGTTGAAGGTGTGGCGGAGGTCGCTTCGATCGGTGGATTCGTACGCCAATACCAGGTCGAGGTCGATCCGGTGCGGCTGCGCGCGTACGGTCTGCCGCTGCAGGCAGTCCGCCGCGCGATTCAACGGTCGAATATCGAAGTTGGTGGTCGCTTGGTGGAGATGTCGGAGCGTGAGTTCATGGTGCGGGGCCGCGGCTACATCAAGGAGATTCGAGATCTGGAAGCTGTGGTGCTCGGAAGCGGTGCCGGTGGTGTTCCGATTCTCCTCCAGGATGTCGCCAACATCACTATTGGTCCTGAAATCAGGCGCGGATTGGCCGACTGGAATGGAGAAGGCGAAACTGTCGGTGGAGTCATTGTTGTTCGCTGGGGCGCAGACACACTCTCGACCATCGCCAGAGTCAAGGAGCGCCTAGCGGAACTGCAGGCGGGCCTGCCAGAGGATGTCGAGATTTCGGTCGCCTACGATCGCACCGGCTTGATCGAGCGCTCGATCGAGACGCTGACCCACACTCTTGTCGAGGAATCGATTGTCGTGGCGTTGGTCTGCCTCGTTTTCCTGTTCCACTTCCGCTCGGCGTTTGTCGCCATCGTGTCAATCCCCGTCTCGATTCTTCTCGCCTTCGTGATCATGAAGTTCCAGGGCTTAGGCGCGAACATCATGTCGCTCGGTGGGATCGCCATTTCTATCGGTGTGCTGGTAGATGCGGCGGTCATCATGGTTGAGAACGCCCACAAGCACTACGAGGAGTGGCGCGGTAAGCGATCCCACTTCGAGATCATTTTGCGCTCTGCGCAGGAGGTGGGGCCGACACTCTTCTTCACCCTTTTGGTGATTACCGTTTCCTTTCTGCCGATCTTTACTCTCGAAGCGCAGGAAGGGAGGCTCTTCAAGCCCCTCGCCTTCACCAAGACCTATGCCATGGGTCTTTCGTCGATTGTCGCGGTGACGATCATTCCAGTACTCATGTTCTGGTTCGTGCGCGGCAAGATCTTCAGCGAGAAGCGGCATCCTGTTTCCCGGTTCCTGCGTTTCCTCTACACGCCAGTGCTGAATCTGGCACTCAAATGGCGCTGGGGGGTGATTCTGCTGATGGTGGTGATCCTGGCGCTGACCTTGATTCCATTGAAGACGATCGGGTCGGAGTTCATGCCGCCGCTGTGGGAAGGCGATCTTCTGTACATGCCCACGACTTTTCCGGGGATCTCGATTACCAAGGCTCGGGAGATTCTCCAGCAGACCGACAAGATCATCAGTTCATTCCCTGAGGTCGAATCGGTGCTCGGCAAGGTCGGGCGGGCGGAGACAGCAACGGATCCGGCGCCGCTATCGATGCTCGAGACGACAATCGTCCTCAAGGATCCAAAGGAGTGGCGCCCTGGTATCACCAAGGATGACCTGATCGCTGAGCTTGACGCGGCCATTCAGTTCCCAGGTGTCACCAACGCCTGGACGATGCCGATCAAGACGCGCATCGACATGCTGTCGACCGGCATCAAGACGCCGGTTGGAATCAAGATAGCCGGTGCTGATCTATCTGAGCTGGAACGCATCGGGAAGGAAGTAGAGGCGGTCGTCAAGCCTCTACCGGGCACGCTCTCGGCGTATGCGGAACGCGTGATGGGCGGGAGTTATCTCGACTTCGATATCGACCGCCAGGCGGCCGCCAGGTTTGGGTTGACTGTTGGCGACATTCAGGACGTCATCCAGTCGGCGGTCGGGGGGATGAATGTTTCCTGGACCGTAGAGGGACTCGAGCGCTACCCAATCAATGTTCGTTATCCGAGGGAGCTTCGTGACAACCCGATTGCTCTCCGAGAGATCCTGGTTGCCTCGCCGACGGGTGCGCAAGTGCCGCTCGGGCAGCTCGCCGAGATCCAGCTTCGTCAGGGCCCACCAGGCATCAAGTCAGAGAACGCTCGGCCAAACGCGTGGGTGTATGTAGATCTGCGTGGAATCGACGTGGGTTCCTGGGTCAAGCGGGCACAGCAGGAGGTGGCAGAGCGGGTCGAGTTGCCTGCCGGCTACACGATCTTCTGGTCGGGGCAGTACGAGTACATGCAACGAGCACGTGCTCGCTTGCTACTGATCGTGCCTCTCACCTTGGCAGTGATCTTCTTGATTCTCTACTTCCATTTGAAATCGATTGTCAAGACCGCGATCGTGCTGTCGGCAATCCCGTTCGCGCTGGTCGGATCGATCTGGCTTCTGGCGGCACTCGATTACAACTGGTCGATCGCCGTCTGGGTGGGAATGATCGCTCTCGCCGGCCTCGCCGCCGAGACCGGGGTCG
>JABDKH010000285.1 GCA_013002345.1 Rhodothermales bacterium | reverse complement strand
ACCCAGAGGCCGTGCTGCTCGAAAAGAGACTCGACGACATCGCCGATGGCTTACGCGTGGCCATTCAGCGCGAGGTGGCCCGGTTGAGGCGGCTGGGCCTGCCCGTGTACGTCGCCGAGAACGGCCGAGTCGTCGAGCGACCAGAGTCGCGCGCCCGTTAACCACAACGCTGAGAATGCGTCGCAATGGGAAAGATGAACCAAGTGGTTAACGCATCGCGCGAGCGCGCGACTTTTCGGCCATGTCGCGCGCGACTTGGTGTGCTTGCCGGAGGTCGGCGTCGACGTTCTGTAAGTCGTGCGACAGCAACCGATTGCCGAGACACTCTCGCAAAAGTCGCGCACGTAATATGAAGAGCGTCCGGACCGGGGAGCTTTCCCAATCGCCGCGGAATCCGCGGCGGTTTGTGGTTAACAAGGATGGGGTGGGGGAGACACTCGGGCCATTCGCCGTAACTGGCGTCGTGCAAAGGGTTACGGCAACGCGCGCCGGCGAAGCAAAAGTCTCTGGTTCGAAACGCGTGTCATGGGGTCCGGTCCAAACCCTCAGGGTTGGGATCGGGACCCCTTGATCTCGACCGCGAACTCTCCGAGTCTCCGTTTAACAGGTGGGTTGTGGTTAACAGGCACTGCCCTGGGTCAGAGACTAACCCGAAGATTCAAGCGAGCCTGCGGAGCTCAGTGCGGCTGAAGTATCTTGTTCGTATCGAATCGGAGGGCAGCCGCCGTGGGTGAGCGCATCACCGTCCAGGTGTTTCGCGGACTCTCGCAGTCCGAGTTTCGAGCGGCCTGGGAGCGCGCCGTTGCGGAACTCAGGGGCGCCGTTCGCTGGGACACCGACCCCGAGCCGCCGATGTACAGCCTCCGCACAGTGCAGGGCGACGGAGTCACATCGGTCCTGCTGCCGCGCTACCCTGGACACTTCCCGCTGTGCGCGAAAGTCGCAGAGATGCACGCTCTCGCTTGGATGGCACTGCGGATCCAGGAGGGCAGCCTCTGGGACTACACGCTGATGCATGGCGCGGACGTTGTTGATCAGTTCAGCACGCTGCCTGAGTACTGGGACGGCGACGATCCCCAGGCTCGCGATCGCAACAAGGGAGACTCGGCGCTCCTCGCGCGGCTTTGGTCTGTACCACAGAATCGGATAAAGCGCTATCTCACTCACTGGGGCTACGAGGTTACCAGCGATACCTGCTACAACACGACGCGGTGTGGGAAGGCCTATCCCGATGACCAGCACGAGTATGGGGACATCTGGCAGATGGTGGACTTCCTTCATTCGATCGGAGGCGACTATCCGGTCCAAGAGATCGGTGTAGGGCAGCAACACGCGATGATGGTGCCCATGCCACCACACACGTAAGTCGGAGTTTTACAGGGGGCATCAGACGTATGCGCTGCACGACATGCTTGACTTCGCCGTTGTCGATGTCAGCTTGCGCGACGAACCCAGTGTTCTGTAACTCACGCCGCCACTTCCATGAAGCCACCTAAGCCGACAGTGTACCTCGCGTTCGGCGTCGGAACGGTCCAGCCACTTGCCGAGCGACCGAGTCTGCTTGCTGAAGTATTCGATGGGTTTCCAGCAGCACTCGTCCCAACACATGTTGGCTTCTACGAACCCATCAGAACCAAGTTCAGACTCGAAGACCAAGAGGCGCTCTTGAGCCCATGCTGGTCCCCCAGAGGCGATCTGGCACACTTCGTGTATCGCGGGGACGTTCGCGGCTTTGGTTCGCTCGCCACGCGTCGCGGTCGCGGCATCGAATCGAATCGTCTTGTGTTGCGCCTGCAATATGAACGTGCGTGGCGGCGGAACTTGGTTCGGTATGTCCAGCCGCTGCTTGCACGAGCAATGGACTGCGCGGATGCGTCGGCGGGATTTGCGACGGTGTACTCTGATTATCCCGGTGGCGACATGTACGTGGATCACAAGCCGGGGCCGGTTGAGCTCATGGGGGTCGCAATCGGGAACCAGGCGGTGGCCGGCGCCGGATTGGTGTGCATTCACCCGTTCGCGTGGTTGAACGTGTTTGGCGAGGAGTACTCCGAGTACATCGGGCGGCAGAGGTTGATGTCACTTGATGTCTTTGACTCCTGGGAAGACGCGCGGAAGCGTATCTGGATCAAGATGTGCGAGTGGCCCCACGAGCTGTATGAACCAGAGCTGTTGGCGCACCGGGATGCATTGGTGGCGTCACTCAATCTGGGCGAAGCGCTCTGTGACCAGGGTCGACTCGTAGACTACCGTTGGGTGCACACAGGCCCCGAGTTCGACCGATCGCAGTTGCGCCAGATCGGAAGCGAAGAGTCGTGAATCGTCGTGCCGGACGACGCCGGTCGAAGACCGACAACGCGCGGCACGAGTCTCTTAGGTGTCGGAGCGGCGTGGTGGATGATGGACGCGGTGATTCGCGCTCGCAGAGCGCATCGCTTGACCGCAGGTCTGTGCCCCAGTTGCTCCTATCCTCGCGGTGTCGCCTCTATCTGCACGGAGTGCGGGGCTGAACTTGATAATTGTGAAGGGCCTGGGCAACAGGCTGATTGAGTGTGCTCCAGAATGCTCATGAACGAGGTAGATCAAGTGTCCTACGTCGAGGCCGCGTTTGCACGGACCGTGGCTTGTTCGGTCCTCCTCGGCTCTGTCGCACCAGCCGACGCGCAGTGCGAAGTAGCATCGCTCGGACCGACCCGCTCGTCCTTCAGTCATCTGGTCGCGATCGACGATGACATTGCGGTGGTCGGCGACCCCGGCGACGGCATTGGCATCGTGCGCGTCTACCGGTCAGACGATGGAGTGTGGACGCTCGAGTGCACGCTCCACTCGTCTAAGCCAGACGCAGATGAGTTCTTTGGTTCCTCCGTGGCAGTGCATGAGGATTGCCTCGTAGTCGGTGCACCATTGGCGGACGACCTCGGACCCGCGAGCGGTGCTGTGGAGGTGTTTTCGTACTCCGGCACAGCATGGGCATTCATGGCGCGTCTCACCGCCTCTGACGGAGATAGTGCCGACGGATTCGGTAACTCTGTCGCGATCTATGGAGACACCATTGTCGCTGGAGCTCCGGGAGATGAGCGGGAAGATGTCATTTTCGTGGGTTCCGCGTACGTGTTCCGGCATGCTGACTCGGAGTGGCACCAGGAGGAAAAGCTGCTAGGTCCACGAATCGGCGAGTTCGTCTTTGGCGAATCGGTCTCGTTGCGCGACGATATCGTGCTCATTGGTTCGCCCGGTGCAGGGAAGGCCTACATCTTCGCACGTGACCGGGCCGAGTGGACGTTGGAGACGGAGCTCGCCCCCTCCACTGCTGGTGCTGACAGTCGATTTGGTTGGTCCGTGTCCCTGGGCATCGGCCGTGCGGCGATCGGTGCGTTCAATGACGACGGAACCACGGGCTCTGCCTGGATATTCCTGGACGACCTCAGCAGATGGACTGAAGAGGCTCGGGTCATTGCTTCCGACGGTCAGCCGGGAGAGTGGTTCGGACGCGCTGTCGCAATCAACAGCGATGGCACGACGCTCTTGGTAGGCGCCCCGAACGACAGCGGGTTCATGGGTTCAACATATGTGTATCGGCGGAGCCGTGAATCGTGGATCGAACGCACGAGACTCCTCTCGGAACCATCGTTCGGCTTTGGCAGTGGAGTAGCCATATCCAACGACTGGGCGATCATTGGCGCGATTGGGTTCGCTCACGCGTTTGCCGGCATGATGGATGTAGACTGCAACGAAAACGGGAGTCCGGACTCATGCGATATTCTCGCAGGCGATAGCCTCGACGTCGACGGTGACGGCATCCCGGATGAGTGCGAGGCGTGCCTCGCGGACCTCGACAGCAGCGGGGAGGTCAGCTTCAATGACCTGCTGGCAGTGGTTGCGGTGTGGGGTCCGTGCAACGACTGTACAGCCGATCTCGACGACTCCGGCGACGTCGGCTTCACCGACCTGCTGATCATGCTGTCGAACTGGGGACCGTGCGAGTGAGGCGAGGGTTGGTCAGTACACCCCCCCCCCCCGCC
>JABDKH010000284.1 GCA_013002345.1 Rhodothermales bacterium | reverse complement strand
CGGATGTCCTCATGCTGGGCATCCACGCCCGTATCCAGGATTGCCACGATGGCCTTGCGAACCGGCTCGGTCTGCGAGAGGATTTCGTGAGCGCCATCAATGTTCGCAGCATCGAATGCCCACTGCGATGCTGCAAGCGGATCATTTGCGCGTCGTGTTCCGGATGCGGGCAGGGTCTCTGCCGTCGTTGCTGGTAGCGGAACTAGAGTTACCGTACGGTTGAGTTCGACATAGTCTATGTTCTCTTCATCAGCGGTAAGAAGGCTCTTGAGTCGCTCAACTAGTGAATGGCGATCGGCGGGCACGGTGACAATGAACACCTGAGCCAGGTCCACATCCATTTCAATCGATACCCCCGGGAACGCCCGCTCAAAGCGAGCCCCATACTCTGCAAGCAGGGGAGCGATTTCACTTATGTCGTCATCTGCGCCGAGCTCTACGAGGAGTTGCACGTCCGTTGCGTTTGCCGCCTCCTCAGCGGCATGCGACCCGGCAAACAGCTTCAGTCCACCGCCCACGAGCAGTGCGGTAACTCCGAGAGCAATGAAGGAACCGGCGGAAGCCTTGCGTGCAATCAGAAATACGCCGGCCACGAGGAATCCCACCCCGAAGTCCATGAAGACACTGGACACGCTTGCCAGCATGGGCGCGCCGGACAGGAGCCGGCTCGCTACACCGATTCCGACGAGTACAAACCCGCCCAGCGTGAGTAGCGGATTCCGCTCCGATCGAGTCGCCTCCCAGGCTACCAGTGTGAGTCCCAGTGCAGTGACGATCAGTGGTGTAGATACGAAGTACGGCATAAGTGACCGTCAGGCTTTTTTGATCTTGATGATTCGCACGTTCCGGCCCCACATCGCGAACGACATAACGTTTGCCGGTTCAATTTCTGCTACGATCCGGCAACCCTCGCTGCGCACGGAGCCTGGCAAACCGTCCACCGGCCGGTACTTGATTCCATCAGCGCCCTGAATCCCCCAGAAACCCCCTTCTAGATCCTGGTACGTGACGGTGCCTTCTATTTTCATGATCGACGCGATTATGTGTCGAGGATCATACGGATGCGTCCGTCTGCATGTTGCGACCCGGGTGAGGCCGATTTGGGCTTGACGGGCGGGGGCCTACACTCTTTATCTGACTACGCTTACAACACGGCGCCTGCGTTCCTCTATTTTGAAATTGGAGGGTTTTTCTTTGCAGGTTCCGAATACCGTTCGGAAATCCGAGAACGGAGGTGTCATATGCCTGTCAAACGACTAAAGGAGTATCTCGACCGGCACGAGATCAAGTACATCACCATTCGGCATTCACCGGCCTATACGGCGCAGGAGGTGGCGGCGTCGGCGCACATACCGGGCAGGGAAATGGCGAAGACGGTCATGATCAAGATCGACGATGATATCGCGATGGCCGTGCTTCCGGCCTCCTTCCACGTCGACCTGGATCGGTTGCGAGAGATCACGGGATCGAAACGCATAGCATTGGCGGCCGAGGACGATTTCAAAGACCTGTTTCCGTCCTGCGAGGTAGGCGCGATGCCACCTTTCGGGAATCTGTACGACATGCAGCTATTTGCGGATGCGTCCCTGGCAGAAGATGAGGAGATCGCCTTCGAGGCAGGTTCTCACTCGGAGTTGATCCGGCTTCCATACTCCGATTACGTGCGACTCGCGGAGCCCGTGGTCGTCCAGTTTGCTCTCGAGTACGTCTGACCGATGCCAGGTTCGGAGAGGCGTGAGCGTGCGTTCCGAGCCTGACAGATCGGGACAAGTGCTCGTGCGTGTTATCTTCTGCCCGAGAAGCGAGTACGTCCTCTGAGCACCGCGCGGACAGACTATGCAATTTACCGGGGTTGGCATTGCAGAGCGCCTCAAAGGCTACGGGCGCTTTCTGTGGAGCGTGCTCAAGGGGTTCAGGGCGAACCAGGGCATACTGCTGTCCGGCGCCGTCGCGTTCTACACGCTGCTGTCGATCATTCCACTGTTCGCGTTGGTGCTGGTCGGCCTGTCGCAGGTTCTGGAGGAGGAGACGCTCCTTTCGATCGTGACGGAAAACATCAGTCTGGTGGTTCCGGACCTCACCGAAACCGTCATGCGGCAGGTACGCCAGATCTATGCATACCGTCCGTACTTCGGGTGGATCGGTTTCGGAACCCTTCTGTTCTTCAGCTCGCTGGCCTTCACGGTGCTCGAGAATGCGTTGTCGGTAATCTTCTTTCATCGTGTGTCTATCAAGAGACGACATTTCCTGGTCTCCGCCATCATGCCGTACGCCTTCATCGTTCTGGTGGGGGTTGGCATTCTCGTGATTACGCTGACGACCGGCTTCATGGAAGCCATCGAAGGCCAGCGGCTAGCGTTCCTTGGATTGACGTGGCGACCCAGTGACCTGGGCGGCACGTTGTTGCACGTGATGGGAGTCGTCGGTCACATCGTTCTTCTGACGTCCATCTACCTCGTTCTCCCTGTGGGGAAGATATCGGTACGTCACGCACTTATCGGCGGTATCGTGGCAGGGTTGTTATGGGAGCTTGTTCGGCAGGTACTGCTGTGGTATTTCTCGACGCTGTCTGTCGTTAACATCGTCTACGGATCGTTCGCAGCAACCATCGTTGCACTGCTCTCTCTCGAGGCGGGAGCGATCGTGATCTTACTCGGCGCACAGGTCATCGCCGAGTACGAGCGGCTTCACGGCGGACTGCCTGAGCCTGAGACGCCCGGCTCAGAAGGGGACCTCGAGACCGCCTAGTGGAATGTCCCGGTGAGCATTACCTGCGATTGCCGGTGTCCACATTGCGTGGATTCGTTTCGCGCGAATCTGCACCGTAGATGTGCAACCTCGCCAACTTCTCGAACAGCCAGCGGTACTCTTGTACGGAGGAGAGGCGGTTGTAGGTGACCTCCAGACGTCGGCGGTCGCATCAATTCGTTGAGAGCACCGTAGACCGCGCCTCAAGACTCACAGTATTGGCGTTCGGTATATGAGAGACAGCTTCTTAGTAGGTAAATTCATGCCTGGCCGGGAATCGGTTTTCAGGTATCGGCCGCAGGCGCGAACACACACCGTCTTTGGAGTAGAGACGCTTCGAGACCGTTTTGAGGCTCGTACCGAGAGTTTCTCAGAGCGGACTGGTTCGTATGGAATCCGACTACAGGTAACCTACGTCGTAGCCCTGCTACTCATGATCGTCGCGTTTCGAGCTCCCGTTAGCCAGGATTCCGAATTTCAGGTTACGCTGGCGGAGCAGGAACTGGTTGAACTGGAGGAGATCGTCCAGACTGCGCAGATTACGAAGCCGCCCCCGCCGCCGCGTCCACCCGTACCGGTCGAGGTTGCTGACGACGAGCTTCTCGACGACGATGATCTTGTGCTGGATGCCTCGCTCGATATTGCTGAGGCCCTCGACGTTCCGCCTCCGCCACCTGCAGCCGAAGAAGAGGAAGAAGAGGACCTGGATGAGATCTTCGTTGCGGTCGAGCAGATGCCGGAGATTGTCGGAGGGCTTCGGTATTTGCAGTCGCTCGTTGATTATCCCGAGCTCGCGCGCAAGGCACAGATGGAAGGGACGGTGGTTGTACGGATCGTCGTCAATCTCGATGGCACACCTTCTGACCCCAACGTGCTTCAGTCGGCTGGTGGCATACTTGACAAGGCGGCCATTGAGGCTGTCATGAAGCTCGAGTTCAAACCGGGCCGTCAGCGGAATCGCCCTGTACGCACAATGATGGCGATCCCGGTAAAATTCCAACTGTCGTAGGCCATCGCCATCGGGACAGCTCTGCGGGCTTGTGCGCCGTTTCTCACCCGTTCGAACACTGCTACGGCGAATGACGGTACGTCAGGCATGGCCTCCGCTATGCCCTCTTGAACGACTTCTGAAGACCCGCAAAGGAGTTGTGAACAGAGTCCGCTCCCGCGTTCCGCAGAATCTCGGCACTGAAAGATGTGGTCAGGGCAGCGACTTTGCATCCCGCACGCAGGGCTGAACGGACTCCGTTAACGGAATCCTCGATGACGAGGCAATTCTCCACCGGTACGCCCATGCGCGAGGCCGTCATCACGTACGGCTCGGGGTGGGGCTTGGGTCGACTGACATTTTCAGCCGTCACAACCACCTCGAAATACGGTTGAAGTCCAAAAAGCTCGAAAGCCTTCACCTGGTTGTCCCGTATCGCCGACGTCGTCAGGGCCAGTCGGATGTCGAGACCGGCCAGGAAGTCGATG
>JABDKH010000283.1 GCA_013002345.1 Rhodothermales bacterium | reverse complement strand
ACCTTGATCGGTCCGGACCCGACTACGACGAGACTGCGGGCCATCGACACATCCTTCCCTACTCGGACGCGGTAGAAGTAGATGCCTGCTGACAACCCGGCGTCGGAGTCCACGCGGCGACCCAGGACGTCAAACATCTCGAACTGCGCGTCTGACCTGTGGCCCCCCGGAGTTCCGTAGCGAAGCCGGAGCGTACCACTTCCGGCCGGAAACGGGTTTGGGTATGCTGGCTCAACCCAATACTCGTCCCGCAGCGTTGCCTCAGCGTCCTCAATCGCGACGGGCGTCGTCGCATTGAGGACGTACTGGCCAAGGTCGTTGGTAAGTACTTGCGTCGATCTCGGAGTCCCGTTGACCAGACGTGTGATCGTGACGCTTGTACGAGCGAGCGGGCTACTCGACGAGGACTCGGTTACCGTTCCACGAACACTAATGTCGCCGGTCTGAGCCCGCGACGGTATGGCAAGCGCGATCAGGAGGATGAAGTACGAAGCAGCTCGCACGACTGTCCGTGTCATCGGATAAGACGTGTGACGTGGGCTGTCGAAATAGCATCGAGTCATTTGTGAGGCCATAGAAGTCTGGAGTTGTTGAGCGTCGAGAAGGGTCGTCCTGCGTGCCCGACTGCCTTCCGGGCCAAGACACCGTGGGGTCGTCTGTGAGCAGGATTGCCTGGGCAAGAATTGGCAATGAAGTAGTCTGTTCTGCCAGTGTGAAGGGCGACACTCATGGCTCCTGCAGACGCCCGCCCTATTTGTACGGGGAATGGACGAATGTCGCTGTAGGATTTTCCCTTGCCTTGGTGTAGGAACGGCTCAAAAAGGCATCAGCGGGGGGGCTGACCGCGCCGCACCTCAGCAAAGCGGGAGATCGAGCTTCAGACAGAGAGTGCTCTAGAGTGCGAATATGAGGCCTTGTGTAAGACGTCCGTATAGGATCCGGCGCTTCGCACGAGGCTATCGAGATTCCGTCGTGATGAGGTGAAGACCTCTGGCTATCGTTGAACGACGTCTGGACGCTTACAGGGGCCAAAAGGCGCTTGTAAGCGCAGCAGCGCCGGAGCCGTTTTGCGAGTCAAGAGCGGAAGAGCGCCCCTTCAAATCACTTGAAGACCTGACCGTCGCTGTCCGCCTTGAGCATGTCGCCAAGTTCTCGTCGCAGTGCCGCCATGAAGTTGGGCCCCGGGTCCGATTTGACCGTGCGGTACTCCGGATCGTTCTCGTGGAAGAACCGGTGTCCTGGATGCGACGGCTCTTCCAGTTGCCGATACTCCGAGTGTCCGATCAGCACCTCGATACCCGGATACTTCTGCTTCAGATATCGAATTAATTCGATGTTCGACTCCAGCTGTGCTCGCGTCAGTAAATCATCACCTTGACCCTCGCCTCTCAGAGCGGCTTCCGTTATATCGCCGCGGCCGATGTTCTCGAACCCGATCGCGCTGTGGTTCAGTCCGATACAGTGCCGCCCGAAATAGTTGTCGGGTTGCACCTGGTAGATGGTTCCGTCCCGATCCACGATGAACTGAATCCCCACGTTGACCGCCCCGGCTTGATTTAGATAGGGTCTGCCGCCCAGCGTTTCTGGTGCGAACGTATCGAAAGCTCCCTGCAGCGTCGCCCCGGCGGTATAGTGCACGACGATCACCTTTGGATCGATCTCGAGGCCGGGGAAGTCCGGCGAACCGTACACCTCGCGGTAGTAGTCGCTGTAGTGGAGTTCAGCGTACTCCTTGATCAACTGAACCCGCGACGGCGTGAACTCGATCTTGAAGCTATGGTCGATGTGGGGCGGAGTCGCCGTGAGGATCTCGGAAGCCCGACAGGAACCCAACGCCGTTAGGCAAACGCCCATGATCAAGAGCTGAAGGCTTTTCATGGCCACGGTATCGTGAGGGTCGCCTCCGCGCGGCACAGTCTGTCTACTCGTCTTCATCGCCAGGCATACCTGGCCCAGTGGGACGCGACGCCCGGTGCACCGATCGAGGTAGTCAACAGGAGGCTATTACTCGGCTTTGTCGGCGTCGGCCTCGCCACTATCGGCGGGCGCATCTTCGTCGGTCGTCTGATCATTACGCTTGCCGAGTTTCTTCAAGCGCTTCTCCTCTTTCTTCTTCTTTTTGGCCTTTTCTCTCTGGCGTTTTGCGTACGAATAGTTGGTGCGGGCCATAGGGCGAGTTTCTTCTTGTGTAGTTGTAGGCGCGGGTGATGAGGCGGACTTCACATGTATGATGATCTGTCCGGCTCGTGCAGGTATATGCAGACGCGGCATCTGCATTACTGCTCATCTCAACATAGATGATATGAATATCGCTTGCAGTAAGCATGACGCATGCGTAATACGTGCCGAAAGAGCGTTTTATGGATCGGTCCTCTGAACTCCGTCACAACAAATTGGCAGCGCGGCGATTTTGAGATCAGGAGCATATTCGTGTGTTCCGGGATGCACATCCAACGGATCGGGCGCGGCAATCACGGCACGGACAGAACGGATTCCGGGACGGCGTTGCACGGCCGGGGAGTGTCTCTCCTATTCTCAATTGCAGTCAGCAGCATCTTGACCATTCTGAATCCGGATTCCAGTTCTTCAAACATGGCAAGTGCGGCGACAACCGGTAGGCGATCCAGCACGGTCGGGCCTATCTTTTCGTTCAATTAGCTGGATGATGAAGACAGGAATTTCTCCTGCGACACCGCGGACATTGGTGGTGGCTCCTCGGTGTCCGATAGGCGTCGAAGGTAATGGGAGGAAGCGGCAGTTCCCGGGACGTGGCGACAATGGTTGATTTTGTCAAAAGGCTCGCGCTGGGTTGTGTTGTTGCCCTGGCGTTCTTCGTCGTGATCGAGGTGATCCTGATGGCCGCCGGAGTGGTGCCGCTGTACGAGCGCGCCGACCCGTACGTCGGGTTCTCCGGCTACTCTCCGCTCTTTGTCGAACGCACTATGCCGGATGGAGAGCGAGTCTTTGAGACCGCGCCGAACAAGCTGCGGTGGTTCAATCCACAGCAGTTCCCGGCGCGGAAGTCGCCTGGCGTAACGCGCCTCTTTTGTCTCGGCGGCTCGACGACCTACGGGCGTCCATATGACGATCGAACGTCATTCTGCGGCTGGCTCCGCGCCTTTCTTCCGGCGGTCGATCCCGGTCGTCAGTGGGAGGTCATCAACGCGGGAGGAATCAGCTACGCGAGCTACCGGGTGGTTAGGCTGATGGAAGCCCTCGCTGAATACGACCCCGATATGTTCATCGTCTATACGGGACATAACGAGTTCCTGGAAGAACGGACGTATGGCAAGCTTCTGAAGACGCCCGAGTTCGTGCGAGATCTTGCTTCGCTGGCCTCCCGGATGCGGCTGTACAGCGCGCTATCTGACTTCACGTACGAGCGCGGCGACGTGCTTTCGACCGAAGTGCAGGCCGTGCTGGATCGTTCGGTGGGCCCGGAGGATTATTATCGCAACGACGAGATGCGGGGCGCGGTCCTCGACCACTTGCGAACGAGTCTGGAACGCATGACGCGCATCGCCGAGCGGGCGGGCGCCCGGATGATTCTGGTGACGCCGGCCTCCAATATCGCGGACTTCTCTCCGTTCAAGGCCGATCCGAGCGGAGGGATGAGCGAAGGGGACCTCGAACAGGTGAGCGCGCTCAAGCGTGACATGGTCGCGGCCATGGACGAAGGCAACGCTTCGCAAGCCGTGTTGATCGGCGAGCGGGCGCTGGCGCTCGACCCGCGGGATGCCGAGTTGCTGTATCAGCAGGGACGGGCCCTTCGCGCAGTTGGCAGGATAGACGAAGCGCGCCGGGCGTTCATTGCCGCCCGCGACGAGGATATAGCGCCGCTCCGTGCTCTTTCGCCGGTGCGAGGGATCGTCGCCGACGTAGCCCGGGAAAATGGCACAGGCTTCGTCGACTTCGCCCACATGGTCGATGAGCAATCGCCGGATGGCATTCCCGGATCAGGATCGTTTCTGGATCACGTGCATCCCACCATCGAGGGCAACCGAATGCTCGCCCTGGCTATCGTCGACGAGATGGCTCGGGACGGAGCCGTCGTTCCTGCCCCGACCTGGACCGACGCCGCCATCGCCGAGATCAGCAGGCGAGTGGAGGAGAGTGTGGACGATCAGGCGCGCGCGCTTGCACTCAAGAGCCTGTCGAACGTGTTGCTGTGGGCGGGTAAGCACGATGAGGCCGAGCGCCTGGTGAACCTTGCGGTAGAGACCACGGCGGAGGATTTCGAAACCCATCATCAGAGAGCGACGCTGCTTCGGCGAGAAGGTAGAGACCAGGAAGCGCTGACCCACTTCGAGGAGGCGGTTCGCCTTGCGCCGGGAAATCCCGCCGTGCGCATGGCCTTCGGAATTCTTTTGTCTGATCTCGGTCGCAAGGCCGAGGCGAGGCGGGAACTTGAAACGGTTGTCCGCCTGGATGGCGCGCACCCCGGTGCGCATTATGAACTCGGCGTTGTCCTGAAAGACCTCGGCCGGCTTGAGGGAGCCGAATCAGCGTATCGAACAGCCCTCGAGCTCGACCCGAACAATGCCGACGCGTACAACAATCTGGGAGTCATCGTCGCGATGCGTGGCGATCTCGCCGCAGCCGCCGAACTGTTCACTCGCGCGCTGCGCGCCGACCCCGATCACGCGAATGCGACCGAGAATCTGGCGCTCGCCCGTGAGGCGATGCGTCCGTGACCTGACACAAAGTGGGTCGCTGCTGTTCGACCGATGCCGCTCCCCGGGTCCGTAGAATCCGTGCTTTTCAGTACCTTGGCAGCGTCCATTAACTCCTGCTGCCGATCATGCCAGTACTGAAGAAGTCAGAGAGACTGAAGAAAGATCTAGGGCTGTTCGACGTGTACGCCATTTGTACGGGCGCCATGTTCAGCTCCGGATTCTTCCTCCTGCCCGGACTTGCTGCGGCCAAGTCAGGCCCGTCGGTCGTGCTGGCTTATTTGATTGCCGGCGTTCTCATTCTTCCGGCCATGTTCAGCAAGGCCGAGTTGAGCACCGCGCTGCCGCGGGCCGGAGGCACGTACTACTTCCTCGACCGGAGCCTCGGACCGATGTTCGGCACCATCGGTGGCCTGGGCACCTACCTGGCACTCACTCTGAAGACCGCCTTTGCGCTCATCGGAATCGGTGCATACGCGGCACTGTTTATCGAGCTGCCGATCAAACCCGTGGCGATCGGCCTGACGGTGATCTTTGTCGGCATCAACATCATCGGAGCAAAGGAAACGAGCGGCCTGCAACGTTGGCTCGTCGTGATTCTCCTGACAGTGATGGCATTCTTCATCGCCCAGGGATTCCACGAGATCATATTTGACCAGCCTCGTGATGTGACACGCGCCCGCTTCACGCCGTTCGTCGAGTTTGGATTGGAGGGTCTCCTATCAACCGTAGGGTTCATTTTTGTTTCGTATGCCGGCTTGACGAAAGTTGCCAGCGTAGCCGAGGAGGTGAAGAACCCGGAGCGCAACATTCCACTCGGTATGATGCTGTCGCTCGCCTCCACATCGTTCGTATACGCCGCCGGCGTCTTCATCATGGTGGCGGTGCTCGATCCTGTGTCCTTTCATTCCGATCTGACACCTGTGGCTACCGCGTCCGAGGCCTTTTTCGGGTGGCTGCCCAAACCGTTCGGCCTTGTGTTAATCGTGGCGGCCGCACTCGCCGCCTTCGCGTCCACCGGTAATGCGGGCGTGCTGTCGGCGTCGCGTTACCCGCTGGCCATGTCGCGCGACAGACTTCTGCCCGCGCTTTTCTCCCGGCTCGGTCGGTTTCACACTCCGTCCATAGCGATCGTAGCGACCGGCGCGCTCATGATCGTGTTCATTCTCGTGCTCGACGAAGAAGGGATCGCCAAACTCGCCAGCGCTTTCCAGCTGTTCATATTCATGCTCGTGAACTTCGCAGTTGTGGTCATGCGGGAGAGCCGGATTCCGTCGTACGACCCTGGATACCGTTCTCCGCTCTATCCGTGGATGCAGGTGGCGGGAGTTCTAACGTCGCTCATACTGATCATCTACATGGGCTGGCTATCCATACTCTTCACGCTTGGAGTGGTCGTAGTGTGCCTAGTCTGGTATTTCAGATATGCACGTCCGCACGTGGTTCGTGACGGAGCGATCTACCACTGGTTCAAGCGCCTTGGCCAGCGACAGTACGAAGGTCTCGACAAGGAATTCCGGACGATCTTGAAAGAGAAGGGCCTCCGCGTCGACGACCAGTTCAATGAGATAGTGTCGCGGGCCCGCATCATCGAGATGAACGAAAACGAGTCATTCGAGGATCTGGTAGCCAGAGCAGCTCGAGTGTTGGGTGAGCGTCTGCCGATACCGGCAGACAAACTGGAGGCGGGCTTCCTGCAGGGAACGAAGACAGGAGCGACACCGGTGGCGCAGGGCGCCGCCTTGCCACACCTGCATATCCTGGGGCTTGATCAGCCTGAGATGGTCCTGGCGCGGTCCAGGTCGGGTCTTCGAATGGAAGTCGTCGATGCTCTTGGTGAAGAAGAGGAAGCGACGCAGCTCGTCCACGCGATCTTTCTGCTCGTGAGTCCCGAGGAAGATCACGGCCAGCATCTCAGGATGCTCGCGCAGCTCGCCAACCGTATCGATGAGGATCACTTCCTTAAGAGTTGGATCAACGCGCAAAGTCCGGCGCATCTGAAGGAGCTCCTGCTCGAAGACGCGCACTACCTGACGCTTCGCCTGAGTTCGTCAGATCAGACCGCTGATCTGATCGGCAAATCGCTCAGCGAGCTCACATTGCCGGAGAACTCGCTTGTGGCGATCATCCGTCGGAGCGATCTGATGATTGTGCCGCGCGGCAACGCTGTACTACGCGAGAACGACAGGATCACCTTCATCGGCGACCCGGGGGCGCTTCGTACGCTGCGGGGCCGGTACACCTTCGTGTAGGTGCGGTGTAGGTACGGTCATATACTTCGGTGATGATCTGCGGCCCTACAATGTGGCCGGCCAATCCAGCCCTCCGCTACATCCTTAGGACTGCAACCCTTAGCTCGGCGGCTTGTACTTCCGCCAGAAAGCGCGCATGCCGAAGGCTTCAAAATGTCGGGCGACGAAGTCGCCATCTGACTCGTCACTACCCAAGGTCGGGAATGAGATTTCCAGTGTCGCGAAGAACCACGCTTCCTGGGGATCGAAGGCCTGTTTCAATCCGACATCTCCACTTCCTTCGAGCTGAACATGGAGTCCGACATCTTTCGTCGTGCTCGCCTCGATTATCTTTTGATACAGAAACGCCCAGTCCACAACGAGTCGAACTTCGACAGATTCCTCCACATCCTTGTCGACCTTGACGTAGAAGTCGAAATCTGGATGGTGTGTCGGACAGACTCCGTCCACGTTGACGAAGCCCGACACAATCCGTCGATCCCCACGCACTTCGCTACTCACACTCGCGCTCTCAAAGCCTTCCCAGTCCAGCTCGAGGTCCGGAGAGAGATAACCCTCCTCAACTTCCCAGTTGCCCTCCACGCGTTCTCCACACGTCGAAGACTCGCCTCCACCGATGCCAAGTATGTCACACCCGGGAAGCGCAAGGATCAGGAGGACAGCGATCTTCGGGTTCATCCATTTTCGGTCGTTTTCGATGCGCATGATATTGGCCGGTAGAATTGCCGGAGCGATACCCGCGCGACACGGCACGAACTCGTCCTCGCTGCAACAGCGGCCGTTGATCGCGCATCTGGATGTTCTTTCAGTATGCGGAAGAATGCTGACAGGTATTCCCCTCCCGGCAATGTACTAGGGACCCTGTCACCGCAATTGTCTGGCAGAGCTGAGGATGCAGTAAGACCTCTGATTGGCGCGCACGTCCGTCCCATAGCCATGAAGGAGAAGATGGAGTTGTGCGTCGGGTCGGGCCGCCGGGAGAGAAGGGGGGACCGATTCATGTTACACAGGTGTTCCGCAGTCGTCATAACACCGGGGGCGGCGCGAACGTCAGACGCCACCTAATCGACCCTCAAGGTCTTGTATGAGGCGTTCTTCTGGCGTGCCGGGCAAGCTTGTTCGCCGACAGACGGTTCATCAGTCGCGGGATGAATCCGCAATCGCCCCGTCAGCCGCGGCCTCCGAGAGTCCTATCAACGACCCTGAAAGACACAAAAGCTCCGATCAGCATTTAGCCAATCGGAGCCCTCTGCGTGCCCGGGAAGATTCGAACTCCCGACCTTCTGATCCGTAGTCAGACGCTCTATCCAGCTGAGCTACGGGCACGTTAATGCACGCTTCCTCCCGCGGAAGCGACGCATTCAGACAATCAAGCTATCGCGACGGTTCCGCGACAGCAAGCGAAAACGATGTTAATAGGCTCGGAGAAACTGTGCGCCGCACCGCCCCGGCGCCCCACAATCCCTGGTGAAGATGCGAACCGAACTCGCACATCGTCCGTAAGCAAGCGCATGGACATCACCCGAACTGCCATCATCGAGACCACCGTCGACGCCTACATCGACGATCCGACGAACCTCACGCCCGAGGCCATGTGCGAGAGAGCCGGCGTCGAGCGAAAGGCGTTTGATCCCCATTTTGAAAACGTCAACGAAGTGATCCGTGCCTGGTATCCGTATGCCGTCACCGGCGTTGCAGATCAGGTCGCCGGCATTCCCGATTTCGATGCACTGCCGCTGCAAGACCGCCTCGGCACGTTCTGTTTCATGCTTCTGGATGTGCTGGAGTCGCGTCTCCCGTTCGTGCAGGCCACCTTTGAACACCAGGCCGCCGGCTTCGGCTCGCAGTTCCATCATAGCCTTCGAGAGGTGCTGAAGACGGTGCTCCTCGCTCCGAACGTACCCGGTATCAACTACGTCGTCGTCGATACCGACGTGACGCGATTCGTCATCGCAGAGGCTATCGTGCAGATGATCAGCACCTGGCTCAAGGATGAATCGAGCGATCGAGCACGAGCGACTGCTCTCATCGACCGTGTCCTTGCGCTTCTGTCTGAGATCATGACCAACCGCGTCCCCGAACGCGCCGTCGACCTCGTGCGCTATGCCGTCGAAGCCGGATACCTGCCGCTGGACCGACTCCCGCTTATCGGTGACATGTTCGAACGAGACCAGCCGGAAGCATGACGGAAGACCGTTCGGATCAGGAGCAGTCGTTCCCGTCTTCCCGTCTCGGCAGAGGCAAGATCGCGGCGAAGACGGGCCTCAAGATAGGTGCGAACTACGCCCGCTACCTGGCACGAAGATCGGTCGGCGCGGGAGACGCGGAGACAGAACGTAGCGATCTCCACGGCCGCAATGCACAGGATCTTTTCAAGGAGCTGGTCAAACTCCGCGGCACGGCGCTAAAGCTGGCGCAGGGGATGAGCATCAATCCGGGCATTCTCCCCGAAGAGTTCGCCACGGTGCTATCCCAGGCGCAGTATCAGGTGCCGCCCATGAACTCCGGGCTCGTCCGATCCCTCATCCGCAAGAGCCTCGGCGACTACCCGGAGAACGTGTTTGCGTCCTTTGAGCCACAGGCTCTGGCTGCTGCCTCGCTTGGACAGGTCCATCGCGCGCGCCTTCCGGACGGCCGCGCAGCCGCCGTCAAGATCCAGTATCCCAATGTCCGCGAGAGTATCGAATCGGATCTGCGTGTCATCCGGGGAATCGCGCAGCGCGTGATGGGCGGTAGCTCAATTGAACCCTACCTGGAAGAGGTTCGAGTGCATCTCTGGGAGGAGACGGACTATCTGCAGGAAGGCAAGTACATCGAGTTCTTCGCCGGGCAGTACCAAGACGAGCGCGTCATCACACCAAGATGGGTACCGGAGTTCACCACTCAAACGGTACTCACGATGACGTTCGTTGAGGGTCTTCACCTCGACAGTTTTCTTGCGACCAACCCGTCCCAGGAGCGGCGCGACCAGTTCGGCCAGCGTCTGTTTGACTTCGTTCACGAACAGGTGGCCGCGGACAACCTGACAGTCCACGCCGATGCCCATCCCGGTAATTTTCTGTTCCGTCGCGACGGCAAGATTGGTGTACTCGACTTTGGCTGCGTCAAGGTCTTTCCGCGCTCGTTTCGCGACGACCTGCTGCGCCTGTTTCGGGCTCGTCTCGAGGACGACGAGGAAACGCTGATGCGGCAGTACCGGGCGCTCGAGATCCTGCAGGATGGCTTCGATGCAGAGCAGGAGGCCTACCTGCTAGAGCTCATCCACGATTTCGGACAGATCATCGTGACACCGTACCGCAAGGACAGCTACGACTTCGGCGACAGCAACATGCTCGACGGCTTCAAGGAATTGCTTCCAAAGGTCACAGGGCGGGAAGCATTCAAGCACCGCGAACCGGTAGGATCGCCGCACTTCGTTTTTGTGAACCGGCTCGTGGCCGGTCTACTCTCGCTTCTGACGCGTCTTGAAGCCCGCATTGACGTTCGTAAGGGGAGGGAGCTGCTGTTCAGTGTCATCGAGTGATCGGTTGGATATCGGTTGGCGGACAACGGCGCGTCGATAGCCGACACCGACTTATCTGCCGATCACAGCGTGCTCCACAAAACGCCTGAGCAACCCGTTGGCTTCGGGAGTCTCCCTCAGTTCTGCAACGAACTCCGCAAGCGGGATGCCGAGAATCTTCGGGATGTATTCCGGATACGCTTCCAGTCGCTCCACCATGGATGCGATCGTAAGCTCAGGATGAAACTGGGTACAATAGATGGGCTTCTCGCGAATCCGGAACGCCTGATTCGTGACGCGATCTGTCGATGCGAGGAGTTCGGCGTCGGCAGGCAACGCGGTGACCGTGTCCTGATGTCCCACGTGGGCAAGGAACGGAGTGCCGACCGGTCCAAAAACGGAATCTCGCTCACCCTCGGCGGTGAGCCGTAGTTCTTCAGTCCCGAGCTCGGCGCACGACGGATCTGTCACGACCTCTCCGCCCAGCGCGCGCGCCATCGCCTGGAATCCCCAGCAGGAGGCGAACGTCGGCTTCGATAGTCGATGCAGATCGCGCATGGCATCAAGCGCGGCCTCAAGCCAGGGGCCACCTCGCGCAACCGAATAGTCGCCGCTCCCACCCAGAAGCACGGCATCGACCGCCGCAATCTGCGAACGAGTCGGGACTCCCGTCAACAGGTCGAAGACGTGAATCTGTTCCGTGCCACATCCCAGCGCCCACGCAAAACAGTCCACCTCCTGAGGAATCATCGGATCCCCCGGATTTCGGACCTGAAGCAGCAGAAATCGAAGACGTGCTGACATTTTGAAGGTGTAGCTGGGCGTAACGAGACGCAAGATAAGACCTCCCGCGATTGTCACGCCCGATACGCGAGTGCAGCGCGGTGGTGGGTCCTTCGAACCTGCCGACAGAACAACGCGTTCCACGATCGGAGCCTCTCGCTCTAAACGCGTTTCCTGCACATCAAGAAGTCATGACTCCGAGAGCGCGCATCAGATCGATCGCCCTGACGTGCTTCGTTCTTGTCGGGTGCACCAGCCGTGACTGCCTCCCGCCTCCATCCGCGGACGGCTCGCCGCCCGAACTCACACTCACTGTTCTCTTTCGTGAACTGTCCTCGGGGGAGCAAGACACACTTGTGGTCTTGCCGGGAGACCCGCCTGCACGTGTCG
>JABDKH010000282.1 GCA_013002345.1 Rhodothermales bacterium | reverse complement strand
TGCCTATCTCGATCAGGTCATGTCGCACACGAAAGATCTGCAGCAGACAATCTTCGACGAGATCAAGGGCAGGATAAAGCAAGACGATTCGACAGTTCCGTACCGAACCGGGGACCACTACTACTATGTTCGATACGTGGACGGGAAGGAGTATCCGATCTACTGCAGAAAGCCGGGGTCTCTTGACGCCGCGGAACAGGTGATACTGGACGTGAACGTCCTGGCCGAGGGGAAGGGATATTTCCAGGTCGGGCAGACGGCGCCCACGGAAGACCAGAACATTCTTGCTTTCGCCGCGGACACCGTCGGACGACGGTTCTACACGCTCCGGTTCAAAGACCTGACGACGGGGGAAACTCTTGAGGATGCCATCCCGGATGTGACCGGCAACATCGCCTGGGCAAATGATAGTCGAACGATCTTCTATTCAAAACAGGACCCCGAGACATTACGCTGGCATCGGATATTTCGCCATAAACTGGGCACCGATCCATCCCAGGATGTTCTCGTTTACGAGGAATTGGATGAGACCTTCTCCAGTTTCGTCTTCAAGTCAAGATCAAAGCGATACATACTGATCGGGTCGAGCCAGACACTCAGTGACGAGTATCGTTTTGTCGATGCTGATCAGCCGGAGGGCAGTTTCACTGTGATCCAGCCGCGAGAGAGAGACCTCGAATACTCTGTCGGCCACCTCGGCGATTACTTCTACATCCGCACGAATCTCGACGCGGAAAACTTTCGCCTCATGCGTGCACCGATTTCCAACCCGTCGAAAGACCACTGGGAAGAAGTGATTGCGCATCGTCAGTCGGTGTATCTGGCCGACTTCGATCTGTTCGATGACTTCCTGGTTCTCAGTGAGCGGAAGGATGGACTCATGAATCTGCGAGCGATGCGCTGGGACGGGACGGATGACCACTACCTGAATTTCGGTGAATCGGCATATCTCGCCTATGTGAGTACGAACCCCGAGACAGACAGCAAGATCTTGCGCTACGGATACATGTCGATGACGACGCCGAATTCCGTTTACGATTACGACATGGTTTCGCGAAAGAAGGTGCTGAAGAAGAGGGACGAGGTACTCGGCGGGTTCGAGTCATCCGACTACGTGACCGCGCGGATCTACGCGCGTGCGCGTGATGGTGTTGCGGTGCCCATATCGCTTGTGCACCATACGGGTACGCCGATCGATGGAACGGCGCCTGTACTGCTGTACGGGTACGGCTCGTACGGAGCCTCGATGGATCCGTACTTCAGTGCCTCGAGGCTGAGTCTGCTGGATCGTGGGTTCGTGTATGCCATCGCGCATATTCGTGGGGGCCAGGAACTGGGCCGGCAGTGGTACGAAGACGGCAAGCTGCTCAAGAAGAAAAACACATTCACGGATTTCATTGATTGTGCGGACTACCTCGTTACCGCGCGCTACGCGGACCCGAACCGGGTGTACGCGATGGGTGGTAGCGCCGGCGGCCTCTTGATGGGTGCGGTGGCCAACATGCGTCCAGACCGCTTTCATGGAATCGTCGCTCAAGTGCCATTCGTGGACGTTGTGACGACGATGCTCGATGATACCATTCCGCTGACAACGAGCGAGTACGACGAGTGGGGTAATCCGAACGAGAAGGAGTACTACGACTACATCCTGTCGTACTCGCCGTACGATAATGTTGAAGCAAAGGACTACCCGAATATTCTGGTCACGACTGGACTCCACGATTCTCAGGTGCAGTACTGGGAGCCGGCGAAGTGGGTTGCGCGGCTGAGGGCAAAGAAGACGGACTCAAACCGGCTGATAATGAAGACGAACATGGAGGCCGGCCATGGCGGGGCCTCGGGACGCTATCGCATCTACCGAGAAATTGCACTCGACTTCGCGTTCATCCTTGATCTTGCGGGTTCGCCTGAGATTGTCTCTCCGGAAGGATAACTGCGGACGTCCGGACCAGGGCTGAACCGGCAGCACGCTAGTCTGGGAGCATGAGTTTCCGGCGTGTAAAACATGCTCACCGGTTCTCCGTTGACACTCATGCCTGGCCGGTCGGGCTGTACATTACGTCGGCGACGGGTGAAAGTGGAAGCGCTCGGCACTCACTCGTTCAGGCGGTGCCACCCGGAATGAGAGTCACCTGCCAAATCCACCGAGACCTCATGCACTTGGACGCCACATGCTGATCGGTATCATATCAGACACCCACGGCTATCTGCACCCGGCCGTACACAATGACTTCGCCGGCGTCGACCTGATACTCCACGCAGGCGATGCAGGGACCGTGGCCGTGATCGACGAGCTCGCGACCATCGCCCCGGTGAAGGGCGTCTACGGCAACGTGGACGGAATGGACGTGCGCCAGATCTGGCCGGAGCACGAGCGGCTTGAGCTGGAAGGTCTCCAGTTCTGGATGACGCACATCGGAGGGCGACCTGAACGATACGATTCGCGGGTGTCGGCGGAGCTTCGAGAGGATCCACCGGACGTGTTCATTTGCGGTCACAGCCACATTCTCCGCATCGAGCGTGATGACAAACTGGGCAGAATGTTATTTATTAACCCCGGCGCGGCGGGGCGGCAAGGACTGCACCGCGTCAAAACGTGTGTCCGACTCCATGTCGAGAGTGGCGTCGTACAGCAGGCAGAAGTGATTCACCTCGACCAGGAACAGCAGGGGCTTTAAACCGAGAATATGGCCGAAATCGACGCTCAGGCGGATAGAACGCGACGCTTTGATCTAAGGGCGCTGTACGAGTCGAGCCAGCTCCTCAGTGGCTCACTCGACCTCGACTTCATTCTGAGCAATCTCCTCCTGACGATGATGAGCAAGCTTTTCGTCACGCGGGGGTGCGTGCTGATTCAGCGAGCTGCGGAGGAGCCACATACCGTAGCCGCGGGCAAGGGATGTGCGTCGCTCAAGTTGGGCGATGAGATCCACCTCGACGGCTTTTCACCGGAAGACCTCGTGCTCGGTGACGAAATACCCGATGTCTTGAAAGGTCACAAAGTTGCGCTGGTGGCCCCGATTCGGTTTGGTGGGAC
>JABDKH010000281.1 GCA_013002345.1 Rhodothermales bacterium | reverse complement strand
CCTGAAGGCGGGTGGTTTCTCGGACGGTCCAAGAGCATCTTCACAGGATCTCCGGAGAGGAACATATGCCTTCTGCTCCCTATTACAAGGCGCTTTGACAGTTTTCGGATGGTCGTGATTCTGATAGGGAACGGGAAGAGCCTCGAAATGCTGAGGAAGCCCCGAAAGCCCGTGGTATCACCTGTCCGGTCGCCTGGCTTCCCTTGATGTTACTTTGTTTGTAACGGTGGCGGCTATAACCCCAACAGAGATAATTCACCCGGTCATCGTTATGCCGAGTGGTAGCGAGAGATTGTGTTTTCCGGAACGCTAGCACTTGACGTAGTCGGCGAGACAGCCCCACCGCGAGCCAGATCCCTATTTTTGCCTCGCCAGTGTTTGTCCCGACGGGTCAACAATAGATAGTAGTAAGGACCAACATGGCGCTTCATCTCGTCATTCTCGACAGGGATAACGCATCCTCCGACGTAGCCGGCGTTCACCCGATAGCAAGACTTGTTAATAGCGCCAGGCAGGCGGGTATTGATGAGATTACGCTGGGCACGGAACTCGACTCAAACAGTCTCTCCCGAATTCAGGGCAGCGTTCCTGGATCGTCTCACCGACAGCGCATCCGAAAGGTCAGCCCGGACGTGAGTCCCGGCTCACTCGGCCGTATCGGTGACGGAGACCACATGGTCTTCATCGACACCGGTGTTCTTGTAAATGGTGATTTCTATTCGTTTCTGAACCGATCGCTTGAAGGCGTGGACAAGCCCGTTCGAATCCGAATCCCGGATTACCCGAATCTGTTCTGGGCAGTACCGTGGTCGCATTCTCATTTGCTGAAGGATGTTGATCTGTCGGCGGCGGCGGACCACTTCAGTCGTCTGTATCCGAATGGACAGATTCCCGAAGCGACTCCGCCCAACGACAGCTACGTTGATGTTTCACGCTCCGGGCAGCCGCGAAAGGCGGAGAGATGGCTCGTGAAGCAGTCGATCAAGGCATCGGACGGATTGGTTTCCCGATATCTGAATCGGCCGATTTCGACCCGACTCACCAGGATGTTGATTCCGTACTCGATTCGTCCGGCGCAGTTCACGGCGCTGCTGGCCCTTGGAACACTAGCGATGCTCGCGATGCTGGTCACCGGGAACCCTGTTCTACTGGCTGCCGGCTGCGTCGCATATCACATCCTCTCCGTTCTGGACGGTACGGATGGCGAACTGGCTCGCGTCAAATTCATGAGCACGGACTGGGGTGCACGCCTCGACACGGCTGTCGACATGGCTACCAACCTGCTTTTCGTCCTTGGTCTTCACATTGGGCTCTATCGAATCTATGGTGGAGACTACGCGGTCGTCGGTGAGCTTGTGGTATTTGGTTTCGGCCTCTATGTCTTGCTGTTGATGCTCCTGATTCGCTTCGGACCAGGAGGCGGCAGCTTCGACATTTTGGCCCGCGCTATTGAATTTCGAATCGTGGGTCGACCTCGGCTGCAGCGCCTGGTTGCCGGGAGCATGAAGCTCTTCAAGAGAGATTTTTATGCGCTTCTCTTCGCCGTACTCGGTGTACTTGGATTCGCTCGTCTGATTCCGTGGTTCCTCGTTATCGGGATCGCCGGGCTCCTGACCGCAATTGTGCTCAATGCGTCGTACATCTTGCGCGCCCAGGCGGAGGACATTCTTCCCGAGCATATCCTCGAGCACCGCATCGTATAATCAGGCTGGCCGATAGCCAGGGTTCAGCCGACTAGTCGAGGGCCGCGAGGAGCTTTCTGGCCTCCTCTTTGTGCTTGTCATCGAGGCGCTTTTCGCTGGGCCTGTCGATGATCAGATTGAGCTCACGACGTGCCTCTTCATCCCGTCCAGCCCGTATGTACGTCTGAACCAGAGCGAGTCGGTGATGGATCAGATCGTTGATCGCGATTGCTTGCCGGTACAGACGGATTGACTCGTCATACGATGCCTCCGGAAGTTCGCCGACAAAGGCTCGAGCGAGTGCGCGCTTGACGCCTCCGATTCCGGCAACCTCGTAATGCCACCGCGCGAGAATATGATAGCCCGAATCAAAATCGGGATTGAGCGAGATGGCCTTCTCAGCGTGCTGTCTGATGTTCCACGATAGCCGGACCTTCGTCTTGATTCCCTCTACGCTTGCCACCGCCGCTTCCGATATCGCGAGCCAGATGTAGCCAAGGTGATGTGTGCTGTCCGCACGAACGGCCATCTTCCCGTATTGCATCGCTTCAAAGAAGCGCCGGCGCCTGGTGTCTCGCGAATCAGCCAGTTCACCAGCTTCTACAGCCGATCGCGTCAATCTCCACAGAACATGGACGTCATCGGGAAAGGCCCGGTTGGTTGCGATGAGAATCGCCGACTCCTCGTCATAGCGACCCGCATTTCGTGCGTCGTCCGCCATCTTGTTGAAATCGGCAACACTAAGGGCACGATCCTGCAGACTGCCGGACGTCGCAGACTGTCCTAACGACGTACCCATCCACTGCAAGGAAAGAACACCTGCGAAGAGGATAACTCTAATAACTAGGGCGTACCTGACCATTTCTCGTTTTCTACTAGATGTACGTTTGCCGCTTCAAAAAGCGTGCCGTGGGATGGCTTAGTGGCGTTCGAGGATTCAAGGGCACTTGCAACTGGTAAATGGAGGAATGCGGATGATACGCAGCGGTCATAGAGAGTTCTTGCCGTGACCCGATCTGTCTTGATGCTACGCGTCGCACTCGGACGAAGCAGGCGGGCATTACGGAGATCGGTCTCTCGGCGAACTCTGTCGCGCGCGTGGCCCGGTGTCGGACTCTCATTTGCTGAGTGGCGATGTCAGTGCGTCAATCGTACGACACCGATTGACTAACTTGTTAGTCACTACTCAGTACCTGGTGTGGGCTGGCAAAACCCGCCTTTTGTTGAAAAGATCCGAATCCCCGCGGTCGGAAGGCACATCGCAACGTGGATCCAGATAACGAACAGAGGACAGATTTATTGCGAATCGGATATCTGACACATGAACCGCTCCCGTCTGCGGAGACGAGTACCGAACAGTTGGTGTGGACGGTTTCGATGATGGCCAGGCAGGGTCTGGAAATCGATCTGATCGTTCCCGCCTCTCGCCGGGACAAAGACGACGGGAAGACTGACCCAAAGGATAGTATCCGCAGGTTCTACGGCTCGGTGTCCGACGAGCTTTTGGATCGAGTCGGCCTCGTTCCGGTCTGGCGGCCTCCGTTCGTGCAGGGAAACGTGCGCCGGGCAGCGCATGATGTTTCAGCGCCCTTTCACGCCCGGAGGGTGGGGTACGACCTGGTCTACACTCGCGATCTCTATGCCCTCGCGCTGACACTGACCCTTGGCATGCCGTCCGTATTCGAGACGTATCGCACGGACGTCAACTTGCTGCGACGGTTCGCTCCGTTCCGAAAACTGGTCTACAAACATCCGTTGCTGATGGGCGTCGTGACGCATTCGCGGCTGGCCGCAGACTACTTCGTGAAGGCCGGAGTTGACAGCGAGCGCGTGCTCGTAGCCCACAACGGATACTCACCCTCCGTGATGACGCCGGTCCAGTCGAAAGAGGAAGCTCGCCGGGCACTTGGGATCGACGTACACGATAGGCTTGTTTGTTATACGGGACACGTGAACCCAAAGAAGGGTGTCGACATCCTTCTGCACATTGCGAGGCAAGTCACCGATGCAACGTTTCTCATTGTCGGTGCGATCGCTGGTTCAGATGATGAGCGGCACTTTGCCAAATTGATCGAGGACCTGGGTGTTAGCAATGTTCGATTGCTTCCGCGAGTCTCTCCGGCGAACGTCAGTACGTATCTGTACGCGGCGGATTGTCTGATCATTCCACCGACGGCGGGGCCGCTCGAGCGCTTTCACAGGACCGTGCTACCGATGAAAACGTATCTGTACCTGGCATCGGGTCGCCCGATCGTTGCAGCGGATCTCCCGGATCTGGGTGAGATTCTGGAGGACGGGAAGAATGCTGTGCTGGTGCCGCCCGATGATGTCGACGCTTGCGCGGCCGCCCTGGCGAGGCTGATGTCTGATCCTCGCGAATCAGACCGCCTGGGATCGCAGGCCCGAGACGACGCAAGCCTGTACACGTGGGAGAAACGTGGCGGCCGAATCGCAGAATTCTTGCGCGCCCGCATGAGTGCGCCGGTCTGACCGATTATGGTTGGCGTCGTCGTTTTTGCCGGCCGGCTCAATTCAATATGTCAGTCCGTGATATTTCGTACCGGGATCGTTCCGGCGTAACTTTCAGGTCAATTGTGGAATGCAGGAAGGCGAACGGGGACCCTATGCTTGACCATCTTCTTGAGAGCAATCGTCAATGGGCGGCTGAAGTCGTCGACGAGGACCCGGAGTTCTTTCAGCGTCAGGCACTTGGGCAGCAGCCGCAATACCTGTGGATGGGCTGTTCGGACAGCCGGGTCGCTTCAAACCAACTACTGGGGTTGTCGCCTGGAGACCTGTTCGTCCACCGCAACATCGCGAACCTCGTCGATCCGACGGACCTCAGCAGTCTGGCGGTGCTCCAGTTTGCGATCGGAGTTCTACATGTCGAGCATGTGATTGTTTGTGGACACTACGGTTGCGGAGGTGTTCACGCTGCGATGGAAGGTGGCACTTCGGGGCCAATCGACGATTGGCTCGCACCTCTACGGAAGCTCTCTAATGATTACCGCAATGAACTTGACCGATATTCCGCCGAGGTAGACCAACTTGAGCTGCTCTGTGAACTAAACGTTCTGCACCAGGTGAACAACATCGCCGGATCTTTCCCGGTGCAGGAGGCATGGGCCCACGGGCAGAAGGTGCACGTTCACGGATGGGTTTACGACATCGGATGCGGCAGGATCTTCGATTTGGATTCGACGACGACCGGTAGCTCGAATGCGGTGGACACCGTCGAGACGGCTGTAGCCCGGCGTGTCGCTCGTCGAAGAAACGGTCGTTGATCGGTCCAGAAAAAGTCTGACCGGCGGAATTGAAAAACGAGATGAGAAGGAAGATGAAAAGAACGTTCCGCTCTCGAGTGTCTGCTGTACTGCTGATCACGGTTGCCGGCTTCGCAGGCACCAGTTGTGATTCGGTCACGGACAAGGATGATGCAACGGAAGTCGAATTCGCTTTAGGCGGAAGTCTGACGACAGACTTCACTCAGGTCGATCCGGCTTACGACGGCTCTGCACTGTTCTCGAGGTCAGGCATCGCGAACCGGCTAGACGTCATGTTGGAGGTACGGGCGAAAGGCGTAGATCGGAGAGAGGAAGCGCGCGTGAACTTCCGGTTTGCCTATGCCTCGAATACAGGGGTGCTTCCGCCGGGCCCATACTCCGTTGTGCCAGACGACACCGTGCCGACAGTCGGAGAGGCGTTCTACCAGCTTGTGCGCAATGATTCCAGCTATTCGAAATTTGAGTTCGCCGGGACGTCTTTGCGTCTTGTGGTTGAGGAGTCGCAACGCGGGCGATTCGTCGCCACCTTTTCGCTGGATCTTGAGCAGACGCACGGAGAGAGTTTTGCGGACGGGCAGTTGCTGAACGTAGCGCTGGCGGGGCCGGTACGGGTATCCGGATCTTTCGATCTGGAAATCGAAGGCCTCGAACCGCTCCCGGGCCTGTAACGTGTTGGTAGAAAAGACAAAAGGGCGACTATTGCCGCCCTCTTGCCATTCCCGCCAGTAAAACTCCAGTCTCGCACGACATCACAGTCGGCGAAGTGAAGTTCACTTCTTGGCTGTACGCTTGCGCGCAGTCGTCTTCCGCTTTGCGGTTGACTTGCGTGCAGTCTTCTTCTTCGCCGCAGGCTTGCGTGCAGTCGTCTTCCGCTTCGCGGTTGACTTGCGTGCAGTCTTCTTCTTCGCTGCAGGTTTCCGTGCAGTGGTCTTCTTCTTCTTGGCTGCAGGTTTGCGAGCCGTCTTCTTCTTGGCCGTAGCCTTTCGTGTGGCCATTGTTTTGAACCTCTTGGTTGGGGGTAGTGGTGGGTAGGAAACAGGTTGCTTCCTAAAAGTAGTGTAGCTTGGCGGTTATCGGCTATGGTTAGCAAAAAAAAAGTTTGCGTGCAAGAAATTCTTGTCGCGACGGTTTCCGATCTAATGAGTCGTCGCACTTCTGTCACGACAGTTCATCGCGAACATGCGAAGGCTGCACGAGATGCAAATGCGATCGACGACAGTTACGGAATACGACAACAGTCTTCGACCCAAACCAGACCGCGTGAGTCAATGACTGGACCTGACATGTGGGATCAACGCTACCGCGGCGACGGGTTCGCGTACGGAACAGAACCAAATGATTTTCTTGTTTCCGTTTCCGAAAGACTGGCGACCGGGAAGGTTCTCTGTATTGCAGAGGGGGAGGGTCGTAACGCCGCATTCCTGGCGCTTCGCGGTCATGATGTAACTGCGCTTGACTACTCGAGCGTCGGCCTGGCGAAAGCAAATGATCTCGCGGCCCGACACGGAGTACGAATCACGACCCGATTGGCGGACCTGACAGACTTTGATTTCGAACGTGAGCGATGGGACGGAATAGTCTCAATATTCTGTCACCTTGATCCTTCCTTGAGGCGATCAGTTCACAAACGTATTGTCGGCGCACTAAAGCCTGGGGGCTTACTAGCTCTGGAAGCCTATACCCCACAACAGCTTGCGCTTGGCACAGGAGGGCCTCCGAAGCGAGAGCTGCTGGTGACTCTGGATGAACTGAAGACTGAACTAACGGGACTGGAGTTCTTGATCGGCCGAGAGCGTGAGCGACACGTTGCGGAGGGGACGTTTCATCAGGGACGGAGTGCTGTTGTCCAGGTTCTTGCACGCAAGCAGCCGCGTCGGTGACGCACTACTGACCGTGTTGCTGTGATGCGCAGAACGGGCAACTCACGCCGACCTCGTACAGCGGTGACGAGAGATCGTCCGGCCGAAGGAGATGCTGACAACGAAAGCAGTACTCCGTGTCTGTCTCCTGAAGAAGTGCGTCGACGGCTACGCGTTGATCAAACACGAAACACTCGCCTTCCCAATGGGCCCCTTCGCACTCTTCGAGGTACTGCAGAATCCCGCCGTCCAATTGGTACACCTCATTGAATCCGAGCGACTCTAGAAACGGCGCGGCCTTTTCGCAGCGGATGCCTCCGGTACAAAAAGTGACCACGGGTTTATCTCGCACATCCTCGCCCAGCAGTTCTGCGGCTTCGGGAAACGAACGGAAGTTGCTGATATTGAGATCGATTGCACCGCGAAAACTTCCAAGCTCCACTTCGTAGTCGTTGCGAGTGTCAAGTAACAGGATGTCGCGACCGTCGTCGATCCATTGCTTGAGTTCCTTCGAGCGAATCCTGCTGGACGTAGAAATGGCCGGCCTGATTTCGTCTCGACCAAAGGAGATAATCTCCCGCTTGACCTTCACCAGCATGCGTCTGTATACGTGCCGGTTGCTGAAGCTCTCTTTGTAGGTCAGACCTCGAAATGGAGGAAGCGACGTAAAGAACATCCAGAAGTTCTTGACCGCATCGGGACGACCGGAGAGAAACACGTTCGTCCCTTCGCGGCTCAGGAGGATGGTCCCTCGCAGATCCCGCTCAACGCAATGATCTCGGATAATCGGACGCTGCTCCCGAATCCATGCTTCGTCGAGATCGACGAAGAGGTAGGCCGCTATGTTTGAATATGCCTGTTCTTCCATCGGGCGTTACCACCGTGTTGCGTCGATTGTACCGACAGTTGCATGTATGGTTCAGGCGCTGCCACAGAGGAACCTGTTGGCGCCGCCGAGCTTTGATCTCATGAAGCGAGCGTTAAGCAGAGCACGACCTCGACGATACTACCTTAGAGTTCCGGCTCGAAACCGGTTGTCTGGGCCCGCCACGGTACCGATGATGAATCCGCTAACCCTTGATCTTTTCTTGCCCGCCGGCAAGGACGTTGAGTCGGCACAGTATCGAATCCTGGCAAAATTGAAGTCCGTCCGGGAAGCATTCAAGCACAATTCCATTTACCCCCACCTGAGTAATCTGATCGGGCTTCACGAAACAGTGTCGAGCCTGGTCGGAGGGATCGACGATATTCGAGAAGCGCTCCCCGGGGCCATATCCGGAATTGATCTGGGCAGCGGCACGGTGATCTACGAGAAGGAGAAGCTGGACGACGATCAGCTGGCCCACATCGAGGAGTTGCTGCGGTGGGCACGGCCACATATTCAGGAAGCGATCGAGGTCGGGCGTACCATCTTCGAATTTGTGGATGACAATATGGAGCTGGAGGAGGTCGGAATCGTACCGTCGTACCTGAAGGAAGGATACCTTCTGGTTCCGGATCGCCAGATGATGGAACTGCATGTGCTTCGCTATGAGTTCTCGGTGCTTGTCGGTGTGAACGAGCGGTATCAGAGCCTGAAGACCACCCATTTCAAGAGTATTCCGCGAGGCAGGGTAGCCGCGCCCCCCGCGACCATCAAGTTGGACCTGGTGACCGAAAACCGCGATCTGCCGAACCCGGCCACATATCACTTTGTCACGCAGCTCGATTTCCCCTTCTCAGATACATTGCTTCCTGTGGCGAAACGGAAGCTGATTCGCTATCTCAACTCCCGGGGGCTTGCGGCATAAGAGGTTTCGGCAGACTCCGAAACATCTGACTCCGGGAGGCTGTTAGACTGTTATTAGTACAGTCGGGTCTAACAGGGATGTACGATGGCTACCCAGCACATGAATGAGAGTTGGAGGCGAGTGAAGGACCAGATCAAAGCGGTCTGGAGCGAGCACGACTTTGGCGATAAGGAAATGAAGAAGGCCAGGGGAGATCTCTCGAAAATGGTCGACCTTATCCACGACAAGACGGGTGAGCCCCGTAACGAAATCATGCAGAAGATCATTGCCTTCATATAGGCGCGGTTCCTGCAGCTACGTTCTCTCGGTCGCCCGGCTTTTCGCCGGGCTTTTTTTTGGCGGTAGCCGCATCTAACTTCGCGTCTCATTCTTCCACCGATGGTAGCGGAATATGTCGGATGCAGAGTCTGTTGGCTCCATTGGCTCGCACGTCAACAACAAGAAGGACTATGACGAGCGGGCGAAGTCCTATTTGTCACTGCTGGACGAGTTGCGTTCACGCGGCGCGCGCGTCAGACTTGGCGGTGGAGAGGCTCGCGTCAAGCGCGAGCACGACCGTGGCAAGCTGACCGCCCGCGAGCGAGTCGACCACCTGATCGACCCCGGTGTACAATTTCTGGAGTTCGGCCTGTTCGCGGGCGATGGAATGTATGAGGATGAGGGAGGCTGTCCGGCCGCCGGCACAGTCATGGGGCTGGGCAAAGTGTCCGGCCGGCTGTGCGTAATCGTGGCGAACGACGCCACCGTCAAAGCGGGGGCGTGGTTTCCCATAACAGCGAAGAAGAACCTGCGCGCTCAGGAGCTTGCACTTGAGAACAGGATCCCGATTATATACCTGGTTGATTCCGCCGGCGTCTTCCTTCCGATGCAGGACGAGATCTTCCCGGACAAGGAACACTTCGGTCGCATATTCCGAAACAACGCTGTCCTCTCGAGCATGGGTGTCCCACAGATTTCGGCCATCATGGGGAGCTGCGTCGCCGGAGGCGCCTACCTGCCGATCATGAGCGATGAAGCCCTCATTGTCGACGGAACGGGATCCGTGTTTCTTGCAGGACCCTTTCTGGTGAAAGCCGCGATCGGCGAAGATGTCGACAACGAGACGCTGGGAGGTGCAACAACCCATTCCGAGATCTCGGGTGTGACGGACTACAAAATGCCCGACGACGAGACGTGCATCAGTACGATTCGCGAGCTCGTCGGCCGCCTTGGTCCGTTCACTACCGCTGGATTCAGCCGGACAGAATCGGTGCCGGCCGCCCACGCATCAGATGAGATTTACGGGATCATGCCCGTCGACGCGGCTCAGCCGTACGACATGAATGACATCCTGGCTCGCATTATCGACGCCGGTACCTGGGTACCCTACAAGGATGGCTATGGTCAGACGTTACTGACAGGCTACGCCCGGATTGATGGATGGAGCGTGGGCATCGTGGCAAATCAGCGGAAGATGGTGCGTACGAAGACGCGTGAGATGCAGGTGGGTGGAGTCATCTACTCCGACTCGGCAGACAAGGCGGCACGCTTTATCATGAACTGCAACCAGAAACGCATCCCGCTGGTCTTCTTTCAGGATGTGACCGGTTTCATGGTGGGCACTCGCGCAGAGCAAGGCGGCATCATCAAGGACGGCGCCAAAATGGTAAACGCCGTTGCCAACAGCGTGGTACCCAAGTTCACAGTGATCGTGGGTAACTCGTACGGAGCCGGAAACTATGCGATGTGTGGAAAGGCCTATGACCCCAGAACGATCTGCGGGTGGCCTACAGCACGGATTGCCGTGATGGGAGGAGCGCAGGCGGCGAAGACACTGGCGCAGATCCAGGTGGTCAAGCTGGAGAAGAAGGGGAAGACGCTCTCAGCCGACGACAAGGAGGCAATACTCCACGAGATCGAATCGCGCTTCGAAAGCCAGACATCGGCCTACTACGCCGCCGCACGGCTCTGGATTGACGAGATCATCGATCCGGCAGACACACGCCGATGGCTCAGCACGAGCATTGAGATGGCGGATCACAATCCGGATATCCCCAGATTCAATCCCGGCGTCATCCAGACGTGATTGGCTTGAAGTCGTATTGAGACAGGTCCTTGCCTATCTCAGTACGAGGGAATATTTCTCTGGCGGCTTCCATCTCCTCGACCGAGACGTGCGCAGGTAGATGTACCAGGACCAGGTGCTCGGCGTTCGCACTTGCTGCCACTTGTGCGGCCTGCGAGGCTGACGTGTGTCCATTGGTAAGACCGTTGGCTTCGTGTATCAGCAACGCGGATCCGGCCGCGAGCCGTTCGATGGCTGCACAGGGTTCCGTGTCGCACGAGTATGTCACTACGCCGCCCGAGTTCTTGCTTTCGATACGCAGCCCGACAACGGGGACGCCGTGCACACCGGGTGATGCCGTGATATTCCATTTGTCGTCCGAGAGCACGGCCGCATTTTCCGAGTGGTCCACCTCAACCCACTGAATCTCCGGTACACCGCGCCACTGATCCGTTTCAAATGCCTCCCAGCAACGGGACGCCTGCGCGATGGCGGGTCGGATACCGTACACGGGAATGGGTCTGGCACGTCTTGCAAGCCATAGTTTCTCGATGAAGAGAGGAAAGCCCGCGACGTGATCCGGGTGCTCGTGCGTAATAATAATTCCGTCAATGGCGTCTATCTCAAGCCCTGCAGCCAGCATTCGATGTATAACGTCGCCTCCGCAGTCAACGAGAATCGAAGAACCTGCGTCGTGGACAGCGAGCATGGTCGTCGTTCGATCGGGTGAAGTGTTCGCGCTCCCGGTACCGAGTAGATGCAGTCTGGCCATTCCTGTGTGTGTGTCTGTCTACCGGCTCCGGTTTATCGTGTACTCGATCAGGCCGGCCATGGACCGCTGTGCATCGCTGGGCGGATGGGCGTCGACAATCTGGCGGGCCTCGTCGGCCAGTCGTCGCATCTGAACTCTCGCGTAGTCGATTCCGCCGAGGCGCCCGACGAACTCTGTGACGACGGCCAGGTCGTCAGGCGACTTGGTATCGCGCCGCACAATGGCCATAACACGCCGCCGCTCGGACCGATCCGCTTTCGCGAGAGCGTGGATCAACGGCAGCGTCATCTTCTTCTCCTTCAGGTCGATGCCGACCGGTTTGCCCGAGCGTCTATCACCAAAATCGAAGAGATCATCTCGAATCTGAAAGGCCAGTCCCAGCTTCTCGCCCAGCTGACGCATCTGGTCGATGGTCTGTGGCGGCGCATCGACACTGACGGCGCCGCTGACCGTGCAGGCGGACATCAGCGATGCCGTCTTGTCCGAAATGATACGGAAGTAGGTTTCCTCGTCGATGTCGAGCCTGCGCGATTTCTCAATCTGCAGCAGCTCACCCTCCGACATTCGCCTTACGGCTTCCGACATGGTGTGGAGCAGGTCGTAGTCGTTTGAATCGAGAGCGAGGAGCAGGCCGCGACTTAGCAGGAAGTCACCGAACAGGACCGAGATCTTGTTCTTCCAGAGAGCATTGATCGAGAACATGCTCCTGCGTTTCTCTGCTTCATCGACCACGTCGTCGTGAATGAGCGTCGCCGAATGAAGGAGTTCCACGAGGGCGGCGCCCCGATACGTGCGTTCGCTGACCTCTCCACACATTCTGGCCGCGAGCAGGACCAGGGTCGGACGCAGTTGCTTGCCTTTCTGTCGGAGTACATACTGGACGATACGATCCAGAAGGCGCACATCGCTGCGCATGGCTGCTCGGAAGTACTTCTTGAACTCGCGGAGGTCGTTCTCCACCGGGGCCCTGATGCCAGACAGCGATGTCGGGAGGGTGGCGGTGGCTGGATGCCCGTTTGAAATGGTATCCGCCGGAGCGAGAAGCTGGTCAGACATTCCGACTTTCAAAAAAAATTGAAACCGATGCCCATATACGCGAAGCCGTAGAAGATGTTTGCCGGGTCCGAATCACCCGAATCGATACCGACTCGTCCTGAGCAGGGCCAGGAAGAAAGGGACGCCACAGACCGCTGTGACGATACCGACGGGGATATCCTGCGCCGGAAGGACAGATCGGGCCACGACGTCCGACCAGATCAGAAAGACGGCTCCGAGCCCGAAACTCAGCGGGAGAACTCTGTGGTGCGACACGCCGATGAGAAGTCTCACTACATGTGGGATGATGAGCCCCACAAACCCAATGACGCCGGTGGCGGCGACTAGCGTTCCGGTCACGAACGCCCCGATCAGGATGAGCATCACTTTGAGGAACTCGACGCTGACGCCGAGGCTCAGTGCCGGCTCCTCGCCCACGAGCAGGGCGTCCATTTGTCTGGCGAATCCCAGCAGTACGACACCGCCGCCGATCGAAGCCAGCAGAGGCAGTGTGAGCATTTCCCAGCGCGACCCTCCCAGGGAGCCGAGTAGCCAGAACAGGACCGTCCGCAGCTTGTCCGGGTCGGGCGACGCGAACGTGATCAACGAAGTGACGGATCCCATGAGAGCGGACATCGCCACTCCTGCCAGAAGCAGCCGCGCAACGGAAATCCTCGATCCATCACGTGCGATCACGTACACCACTGTCACCGACGCCAGACCGCCGAGGAACGCGGCGCCTGACAGCGTTGCCGTTCGGCTCAGAAGTGGCGGTAGCAATCCCAGAAAGAAGAGTGACGCTCCGGCCGACGCACCACTCGAGAGGCCAAGGATGTAGGGCTCTGCCAGTGGGTTGCGAACCAGGGCCTGCATGGCCACGCCTACGACGGCGAGTCCGCCACCTACTGCCACGGCCATCAATGCGCGAGGTACGCGGATGAGCCAGATGATGTTGTCAGCCGTCTCGGAGGGAGGCTGAACCGATCCGCCGAATATTCTGGATCCCAGGGTCGCTGCTACATCGGATAGCGAGACGGCAGGTCCGATTGAGAGCGTCGCCAGCACTGAAAGCAGGATGGCGACCACAATGGCAAGTGCGACCGCTGAGATGCGCGACATGCTCTCTAGCGACTGATGATTGAGGCATCCTTTTCGAGCAGATCCGGATGCAAGAGCAGGGCCATCCGGAATGCGCCTTCCACGACTCGCGGCCCGGGTCTGAGGATAATGTCGGGATCAATCGAATACACGCGGCCACTTCGGATCGCCGGCACGGTGCTCCATGCCGGGTGCGCCTGCAGTAGATCTGCGGCACTCGTGCGCGTCGGAAACGCACCGATGATCACGTCGGGCGCCTGCTCGATTACATATTCCTCGCTGAAGACCGGTGCTTTGACATCCATTTGCGCCGACACGCTTTCGCCTCCCGCTGCCCGGATGATTTCATGTACGTACGAGTCCTTTCCGAATCCGAAGAGACGATCGCCTGAAATCAGAAAGAGGACACGCGGCCTCGCGGAGAGGTCTGCTGTCTGCTGGCTGAGCTCTACGAGGGCGTTCTGCAGTGTCCCTGCGTGTTCGGCCGCTCGCCGGCCCGTGCCGGCCATCTCGCCGACGGTTCGTATGGCGTCAAAGATATCATCCAGCCCGCCGAAGCCGGCATAGTAGATCGGAATGTCGAGTGATGCGAACATGTCGGCATCCTTGGGACTGTTCACCTGATCGGTCGCCAGGACGATATCCGGTTTCATGGCCACGACGGTCTCGAAATCGACGCCCACTGCGGAAAACCTCGGGATGGCATCGACCTCGGGCGGGTAGTCGTCAGCGGTTGTCACTCCTACGAGTTTGTCGCCGGCGCCCGCGGCGAAGGTGATTTCGGTTAAATTGGGGGCCATGGTAACGATCCGCTGAACGGGAACGTCGACCCCGACCGTGCGGCCCAGTGCATCGGTAAGTTCAAGCGACGCTCGTGGGGGATTGTTCTTGTTGCAGCCGGCCGTTGACAGCAGGAGTACGGCCGCCGCCAGCGGAATGAGTCGCGCGCGCATAGATCGTAGGTTGTCTGGGGAATTCGGAAGATACAATGACGTACCATTAAACGGTTGTACGTCGAGACCGCAGATTGTCGCCTGATGCAAGTTGCACTGATAGTGAATTCTCTGGCAGGGCGTGGTGTGGCCGGCCGCTCCGCCGAACAGGTGGCACAGGCCTTTCGCGACGGCGGTGCAGCCGTGGAGACGCTGTTCACTCGCTCCCGGGGTGACGGCGAAAGCCTCGCGATGGCCGCTGCACAGACCAATCAGCTTGTCGTAGCCGTCGGGGGCGACGGGACCGTCAATGAAGTTGCCCGAGGAGTGCTCAGATCGAAGTCGGAGGCCCAACTCGCGGTCGTTCCGCTCGGTAGCGGGAACGACTTTGCGAAGGTGCTTGGAATGCCGCGCCGGCCTCGCGCGGCCGTGCAATCCATTCTCGCGTCGAATTCGTACCGCGTTGATCTCGGGCGCGTCGTCACGGTGAACCACGACGACAGGAGGGAGGCTCTCTTTATCAATGCCGTCGGCGTGGGGTTCGACGCGCTGGTCGCAAATGAGGCGCAGTCCAGCAAGAAAGCACGAGGCGTTGCGGGTTATCTGTATCTGGCGTTGAGAACGCTGCTGCAGTGGACGTATCCGGACGTAGAGGTCGAATGCCAGGGCAGTCGTTTTTGGGCAGGCCCCACGTTGCTCGCCACGGCGGGCAACGGTACATGTTCGGGCGGCGGCTTTTACCTCACTCCCGGGGCGTCACCCACAGATGGTCAGCTGGATGTCTGTGTGATCGGCCGGCCGACCCCCTTAGGGCTCCTCAGTCTTGTTCCGGGCCTGCTTCGAGGCACCCACCTCAATCACGATGCGGTGTCCTCAAAGCGGACCACTTCGGTGGACATACGATCGACCTCAGGTCTTTTTGTTCATGTCGACGGCGAAGTCGTGACGAACAATGCCCTGCATATCGGCATTGAAGTTATTCCTTCGGCCCTTCTGGTCCGAGCCCCCGGTTTGCAATGAAGTGACGACGGTGAGATAGTCGCCGTATCTTTAGCCTATGGACCCGAAAGAACAGGAAGAGATCGTCGCACGACTAGCCGATGACTACGCCGGAAGGTTGGAGTTGTCGGATTCGAGCGGGGCGCATGAAACGCTTCAGCGGATGGTGTCGGCTGGTGCGAGCCGCTTCGGATATCGGGCGGACCGTCCGGAAGACGCAGGGTTCGACGCCTGTGCCCTGGCGCCGCCGCTGGCCCGGATGATAGACCACACAGCGCTCAAGCCGGAGACGACGGAAGACCAGATTCGCGACCTGTGTGCGGAGGCTCGAAAGTACTGCTTTGCGTCTGTGTGCGTAAACCCGTGTCATGTTCAACTCGTGGCGGAGCAGCTGCGAGGTAGCGCTGTGAAGGTGTGCACGGTTATCGGATTCCCGTTTGGCGCGAATCGAACCGCAACAAAACGGCTCGAAGCACGGCTTGCAATTGAAGAAGGCGCCACCGAAATAGACATGGTGTTAAACGTCGGGTACCTGAAGAGCGGGCGTTACGACGCGGTCGAGGAGGACATACGGGAGGTAGTGGAGGAAGCAAAGGCGAGACGGGCGTTAAACGCGAACACGACACCGGTCGTGAAAGTCATTCTGGAGACCGCGCTATTGACCGACGACGAGAAAGTAATTGCGTGTGTTCTCGCTCAGAATGCAAGGGCAAACTTCGTCAAGACGTCCACCGGGTTTGCGAAGGGGGGCGCGACGGCACACGACGTTTCGCTCATGCGCCGGGTCGTCGGCGACTCGATGGGCGTCAAGGCGTCCGGAGGCGTTCGCTCGAAGCAGGACGCAGAAAGCATGATCGCGCACGGCGCGTCAAGAATCGGTGCGAGTGCATCGGTCGAGATCGTGAAGGGAGAGATCGGAACTCAATCGTACTAAGTACAATCACATGAGTGTGGACAGACTATTTCAACATGGACTGATTCGGCTGGCCACGGTGGTCATCGCGCTGTCCGTGATGGGCTGCTCGGGATCGGCTAACATCAGTGATCGGACTCCCGATCGCGATCTCGAATACTACATCGACCATATTGACGAGTACGAGGATTTCGATGAGACCTCGTACGTGGATCTCCCGCCCGTGGCGACGAATGAAGTCGAGCATGACGTTCCGATGGAACTCATGACCGGCTCCGCATCCGACGATTCGCGGACTCTTGAGACCGTCCAGGGCTTTCGAATCCAGATTCACTCTTCCCTGGACAAGGAGGGGGCGGTATCGGCAGAGGAGCGGGCGAAGGCCTGGTGGCAGTCCATTCCTGCCGAAGGGCGTCCGGAGAGCATGCGTCAGGAGCTGCTACCCGTCTACCTGAAGTACGTCCAACCGTACTATCGTATTCGAGTGGGAAATTTCGCGACGAGGGAGGAGGCGGAAATTGCGCTTGAATTGATTGCGGCGCGATTTCCGAGAGCGTTTATAGCGATCGACACCGTGACCGTCTGGCGATAACGGCCACGGTGCGCGATGCGCTTGATCACAGTCAGCCGCGATCTAGAACATCCTGGCGGCTAGCGCCAGCACGAAGGCAAATCCGACGAATGCGGCGATAACCATAGCAACTTCCATTGAGAGTCGAACGCTGCCCTGATTGTCGCGGCGGGTCTGTGAAACCTGTACGTTGTAGTCCATGGCTGTGGGTCCGGCGAAACTGATTGAAGTTCTTATGAAGTACTGTATCAAAGATGATGCCTGTCCCGTGTCATGTTTCGCCTGGCATCGATTTGCGGCCGCTCCCGGTGCCTGAACCGTACGTAGAAGCACCCCAACGGGCACACAATCGATGTTTCCGTAAAGAGGACGGATTAATTAGTGGTCGTTAATGAGTGGCGCGCGTATCACCTCCTGGGCCCGTATGAAGGGGTTATTCAGAGGAAAATGAGTGCGATTGACGGAATTTGCTTCCTCCAGGGCGGACGGCGGCACCCATCAAGAAGGGAAGGACAATGGCTGAACCGATGGACGAAACCTGGACCAGCATGCACGACATGGCGATCATCTATATCGCCTGCATGCACGGCGGGGACGGTGAAATCGACCGAATCGAGGAGGAACGGATCCTCGAGCTTCTTCACGCGCGCTATCCGGATCTCGACGATGCGGACGTAGGGAGGATCATGCAGCGTGCTCTGCTCGCATACCTGGGGAGCGCCGGATCGGATCTGCTGACCGCGTCGATCCACGCGGCCGGGGAAGAGCTATCACCCGCAGAACGCGTGCACGTCGTCCGCGACCTTTCGGACATCGCTTCTGCAGACGGACTGATATTTCCGGGTGAAGCCGGATTTATTTCAACCGTAGCCCGGCTCTGGGGGGTTAAGAACCACCCTTCAGGCGATTAGCGGCATACATGGCCGCTCCTACGATACCTGCCCGGTTACTCAACTCCGCGATCTTGAGTTCACCTTCCGATTTCAGGTAATCGAAGTAGTGACTGGCCTTGGAAGGATTACTGATTCCGCCGCCCAGGATAATCAGTTCCGGACCGACCAGGAATTCGATGTGATCCAGATAGTGCTGGAAGCGTTTTGCCCATTTCTTCCACGTTAGCTTGTCACGCTTGCGTGCGCTGTCGGCTGCGTAGCGTTCTCCGTTCCTCCCGCGAACACGAATATGCCCGAACTCGGTGTTTGGAATGAGAATCCTGTTCATGAACATGGCCGAACCGATACCGGTCCCCACGGTCAGGACCAGTACCAGAGAATGATGCTCACGTCCCGCCCCGAACGACATCTCGGCGATTCCCGCAGCGTCGGCGTCGTTTACGACGAAGACCGGGTTGCCGATCCGATCCGTCATGCCACGGGCAATGTCGTAGCCGACACAGCTCTTGTCGATGTTTGATGCAGTTCGGGCGACTCCATGCTTAATCCGGGCTGGAAACGCGCATCCGACGGGACCGTCCCACTCGAAATGCGACACGAGTTTCTCGACCGATTTGATGATTCTCTTGGGTGTCGCCGGTTGCGGCGTGCGAACACGGTGTCGGTCCGCCGTCAACTCTCCGGTTTCGATGTTGACCGGGGCTCCTTTGATGCCCGATCCGCCGATATCCAGCCCGAGTATTTCCACAGTAGCTGCCTCCGGTTGAGCCGTTAGATGTTCGCAGGGAGCGTTTCCCCTGTTAAGGAACGTGAAAGTTTGGTAGAGCCGTGATTGAATACGAGATTGAAGGCGTTAACGTATTTCCGACCCAAAATCCAGTATCGTATGAAAGCTAAGCTGCTGCTCGTTACCATTCTTCTGTGTTCCAGTATCGGCGCATGTCAGTGTTCGGACAAGCCCGATGTCGGTCCGGTTGAAGAATCGAACCAGAGTCAGGTAGACTGATCCGCCGTTCCTCCAAGGTGGCCCACGATGCGAGACGGGTTCCGCATCTTCCCAAAAGACACCCATCAGGACATTCGCCTTAAGTGCACATACCGGAAAACATTATCGAGGACGTGCGAGCCGCATCCGACATTGTCGATGTGGACAGTGATTACGTTCGCCTTAAGAAGCGGGGTTCGAATTTCGTAGGTCTGTGTCCGTTTCACAACGAGAAGACGCCGTCTTTCAATGTGAATCCACGCATGCAGATCTACAAGTGCTTTGGCTGCTCGGCCGGCGGCGATGTTTTCCAGTTCGTGAAGCAGGTGGAGAAGTCGGAGTTTCCCGAGGCTGTCAGGCTTCTTGCCGCCCGAGCCAACATCGACATCCCCGAGCCCGACCAGGATCCGTCGCAGACATCGGAGGCCGAGTCGATACATTTCGCACTGCGGTTCGCAGCACGCTTCTTTCACGACGCGCTACTTAAGTCAGACGAGGCGGCACCGGCGCGTTCCTATCTGGAACACCGCGGCATGACCGAGGCGGCGATCCGAAAGTTTGGCGTGGGGTTCTCGCCGGACTCGTGGGAAGGCTTGCGTCGCGCCGCGAATGATGCCAGTGTGTCGGACGACGTGCTTCTGAAGGCGGGACTCGTGATTTCGCGAAACGAAGGAGAGGGATACTACGATCGGTTTCGCGGTCGCATCATGTTCCCGATTCTTTCTCACGTCGGTAAGGTGCTGGGCTTTGGTGGCCGGATTCTGCATCCGGAATCGGATCAGCCGAAGTATATCAACTCTCCCGAAACGAAGGTATACCACAAGAGTCGCGTGCTGTATGGACTCTATCAGGCGCGTCAGGAAATTCGACGACACGAGGAGGTATTTCTCGTTGAGGGTTACACAGACGTGGTTTCTCTTCACCAGGTTGGTGTTGAGAACGTCGTGGCATCGAGCGGGACGGCTCTCGCGCAGGAACAGATCGCTCTGCTGGAGCGGTACTGCAAGAAGATCGTGCTCTTGTTCGACGCCGATTCGGCCGGCGCCAATGCGGCCGTTCGCGGTATCGACTTGATTCTCGGAAGCGGGATGGCCGTCTATGTTGTTACGCTTCCGGAGGGAGAAGACCCCGACTCGTATGCACGGTCGGCCGGTGGAGACGCGTTCCGTGAATACGGCCGCGAGCACCGCAAGGACTTCGTGCAATTCAAGTACGACTACGGGCGCCAGGTACTGGACGACAGTCCCGAGTCAGTGGCTCGATTGCAGCGGGGTGTCCTGCAATCGATTGCGGTCATAGATGACCCGCTGCTGCAAGAGACCTATCTGAAACGGGCGAGCGCTGTCATGGGCGTTCCGGACATCAGGCTGCACGAGGCGCTTGCCGGCATTCGGGCTGGTTCCCGTCGCCGGAGGGGTGCGAGAGCGCAGTCCATGCCGGCAGGTGATTCTGTCGGTCCTTCGCATCAGGCGACGTCGCTCGATGAGAGCGGAGCGATTGCCGCTGTCGAGCCACTTCCCGAGGAGAAGACGCTATTACGACTGATGCTCGGTCATGGTGCGCCGCTCGTTGAGTTCATCCTCAGTCACATGGCGCTTAACGAATTCACTGAGGGTCCGAGCCGCGAAATTGCGTCGGCTCTGATGCAGATGTTCGAGGCCGGTCGAGTTGATCGGGACAGGGTGCTCGACGGCAGCTACGGCGACGAGGCTCGGGAGCTGGCGGCGGAGGTGCTGGTTGGAACGATCGAGGCGTCGAAGAACTGGGCAAAGAAGCAGAACATTCGCGTCCCGCTGCTGGACGAAGATTCTCACGAATCGGCGTCGAGCGCAATGACGCTTCTCAAACTGGACCGTGTCGACGATGCCATCGTTCGAATGCGCGCGCGTATCTATACGCGGGTAGAGGAGGGAGGCGACGTAAGGGCGGCGCAGGAAGAACTTATGAAGCTTGTCAACATCAGACGATCGATCGAGAGCCGTGAATTCCTTTCAGGTCATGGCGCCAAAGCCTGAGTGCCTCGGCCCGGCTCAGTAGTACTTCAGAAGTCGGCTCCGGTCTCTGGTCGGGTAGGTCCGCGGGATCCAGTATGTGTCCGCGGATTCGTCGGCGCCCTTTGTCAGCGGGTCTTTTCCGATCATCCGCATGACCAACCCGATGGGCGTGACGACAAGGAAGAACACGAGCGTCAGGATGACGCGCGTCATAATGAAGCCGAGAACGACAGCCAGCGCCATCCACAGGATGTAGACGGGCCGAAGGGCACGCGGAAGAGCCGCGCCGATCAGCAGGAAGACGGAAGCCCCGATCGCCATGATAATGGCGAGGGTTGTGGGCGGCAGACCACGCTTCCACAGTATGACGCCGCACACTATCGAAAGGACGCCTCCCATCAAGAAGCCGAACTTGCGCAACTCCTTTCGCTCGGTATTGAGCAATGCGAGTTCGGACCGAATCGCTTGAATCATCGGGGTCGTGCTACCGGGCGGGGACGGTATCGAGGGAGTCGACACGCAACGATGGTTCATCCGTCACGAGCGATGGTGGCTGAGCTTCCAGTCTCTGTCGACCTCTGGCTGCCGGGACTACGCGAGCGAGTCGCGCAAAGTGGTCCGAGGCCCAGACGCGCTCATGGAGCCGAACTACGTCGCGCATCGTCTGCCGGTATAGAGACGGGGACAGCATCGCGGCCTCCTCCATGTGATCGGCGATCTGCGCGAGTCGCGCCCTGTTCTCGAATGTGAATCCGAAGGTGCGTACATCCTCAACGAGGGCAGCATACAGTTCGTCCCATACGGTATGCGGCTCTTGGGTCGTATCGAATGTGTTTCGATCGTAGCGAATTGTCGCGTCGTAGTCGATCGCTTCAACACCGCGTGACATCAACTCGGCCGTGGCGCCCAGGGGGAGAAAGAACCGCACCGTTTCCTTCTGCTCCGTGGCGGTTGCAACGAGAAACACATCGCCTCCCTCGGGAACTGAGCCTGTGGTTCGTTCGGGCGGCAACTTGAAATGAGGGTTCATAATCCTGAATCGTTCGTACAGCGATTCGTCACGAGCAACTCGCCACGCGACGCGCTCGTCCGAACCATCCAGGTGCTGCAGTAATTCACTGAGGAAAAGTGAGTTGCCCGGCTGCAGCTGAATCTGCTCGGCGAATATCGTGGCGGTCGTGTCCGCCACCATCTCCTCCGTTGCGCGCAGGGACGCGTGCAGTGTCAGGACGTAGCCCCGAGAGTAATTCTTGAATGATGATTTTTTCGAGACCTGCTCGAAGCCGTCGGTAAGTGCCCACAGGTAGCCGGTGACGACGTTAGTCGACGGTCCAAACTGATCTCCTTCAGAGGTTAGATACTCACGATAGACGCGAAAAATATTGTACGGTCCCGTATGGTATGCCGAGAGCCCGGGTATCTCGTGGCCGACGGCATTGCTGTATGCTCGAACGACAACGAAGGCGGCCTGCATTGTGATCATCGGGTGCCACTCTTCCCGGACGTCGAGGTTGGTCCCCGCGCGGGTTCGTAAACGGTAGTGGTGTACGCCCCGCGCTCGGAGCATGGCCGGCATCATCTGGTAGCGGCTCCGCGCACCCACACGCGACACGAGTCGATCGTTGTTGAACGTCTCGACAGTTCCGATCTCTGTTGCAAGCAGGCTCAATCCATGATGGCTGGCGAGCCGGATCTCATGCTCGAGGTAACTTGCTTCACGATCCCGAGCTTCGACAACCTGGTTGCGTCTGCCCCATCTGACGCGGATGTCGTTCCGCACGTTGCCTTCAGTCACCAGATCGTCCACAAGCGTACTTGTCAGGCGTCTCCGTTTTCGGTCAACAATTTGCCAATCAGCACTGCCGGTTGCAGCGAATTGCTCGCGGTCCTCCTCAAGTGACGCAACCTTGAGTACGTCTCCTGATTCCACGCTATACGCCCGGGCGGTGAAGTTGTCATCAACAGCCTGCCGGAACTTGTACATCGTCAGGAGTTGTCTGAATGACTGCGCGATGCCAGCCGGCACGACGGCAGACGGATCACCATCGGCGGGGCGAAAGTAATCTGCATGAAGGACGTCCGGATGGTGTTCGAGGTCGGTCAGAACGATACCCTGGACCGGCACGTCGTCAGTACGTTCGACAGGAGCGCCAGGGGCCTTGATCGCGACAGGTTCGATACCGAAAGTCTGCGCCAACACGGCAAGGGCATCACTGCCCATGAGACCCGCGGTAAACAGCATGACAATGGCCCCCGCCGTTCCGGCAATGCGGATTCCACGTAGCACTTCCCCGCGGCGTGCCTGGTACTCGAGCCCGTTCTTACCCATGTCCGTGACTTGATTGCTAGGCGTCCAATAAGGCCCACGAATTTACCTGAGGCGAGAAATCTGGCGAAGTGTACGGTCGCCGTGGGCCCGTCGGACGGTTGTACGCCCTCTAACTGGACGGATTACAATAAGCAATTACGGTGAAAAAGCGAAGTCATGCGTTTATGCCCGAAGTTTTTTAGTGTCCAGAGCTCGCTCCACAAGGTGGCTAAAAAGCGCCATTCCGTTGTCACCCATCTTCTCGGGGTGGAACTGGACACCGACGATCTGTCCGTCACTGCTTTCGACCGCCTCAATCACGCCATCGGGCGCGAATGCGGTGGCCGTCAGTCCTTCGCCGACGGAGGCGATGGCCTGGATGTGATACGTGTTTACCGACATCCCGGGCCGGATTGTTCGGGCGAGTACGCTTCCCGGTTCGACGCCTACAGGGTGATCCGTTGCTCCACGTTTTTCGGAATGCGCCTGTGTCCCTTCCACCTGGTTCTGAACATCTGCGTAGATGGTCCCTCCGGATATGGCATTGATCAGTTGCATGCCGTAGCAAATGCCGAGGACTGGTCGATGCGCGGCGAGAACGGCTTCCAGAATCGTCGTGTCGGAGCGCGTTCGGACCATAAGCACGTCCGGAAGGTCGTCCGGCAGGCTACCGACCAGGCCAATGGTGATTGCGGGACCGCCCGGAACTACGAGGCCGTCGAGGCCCTCGGCGATGCGGCGCAAGAGAGCGGTGGAATTCGTCATCGGAAGAATGACCGGCAGGCCGCCGGCGCGCTCAACGGCGGTCACATACCGCCTGTCAAGACGTTGTTCGCCTTCGTTCAGAGAAGTCGTAATGCCGATGTGTGGGCGGTCTCCAGTCACGGGTCACTCACCGATCTATAGTGGGTATCGGAAAGGGCATTCGAACCAACGGTCGGTAAGAAGTTCCTCCGCAGATCTCGCCTCAACGCATGATGCCCGCAGCATCGAACCGTTCTGCAGTTCGTCCGAATTACCCTTGCACGTATCGTCCAAATCAGGTAACTACGGCCAAACGGCGGCACGTGCTTTGGGCCGGACCGCAAGCCATCATTTGTCTCACACGGTACCGGTCATGAACACCCTTTCGCGTTTTCTCATCATCTCATTCTCACTCTTCGTACTGGGTGCGTCGTCCGCGAGTGCGCAAACAACGGGACCGTGCAGCTCCGAGAGGGCCCACGAATTCGATTTCTGGGTAGGAGACTGGGTGGTCACAGCGAACGGTGTACTTGCCGGCCACAACCGTATTGAGCCGATGCTTGATGGCTGCGTGATCCAGGAGAACTGGGAAGGCGCAGGCGGCAGTAAGGGCTCGAGTTACAATTTCTTCAATCCGACCCTTGGCAAGTGGCAGCAGTTCTGGGTCTGGCGGAACGGCACGACGCTGTATCTGACCGGCGACTATAGCGAGGGAAAGATGATACTCGAGGGGTCGTCGATCAATCGAGCGGGAGCGACGATGCAGAACCGCATCACCTGGTTCGACAACGAGGATGGAACGGTCCGTCAGTTGTGGGAAGTTTCAGCCGATGACGGTGAGACGTGGACCACGTCGTTTGACGGGCTCTACAAGCAGAAAGAGAAGTGAGGATTCGAGGGCGCGCGATCTTCACGCATTTGCAGAGCGCAAAGCTTCCAGGATTAAACCTGCAACACCGGCGGCGGCCGGGTGCGCGCTTGTAGTCACGAGATCTTCCGTCGTCACGTCGTCTCCATAGAAGCGACCTTTCGCGTCTGGTCGGGCTCCTGCGGCGATCAGCGTCCGAGCGATATCTGCAGCGTTGGACGGCACCGTCTGGCGCCACGTCTCCACTCCGTTGGCTGCGACGTAGTGCAGTAGAGTCGCCCGGTGTCCGTAGCGTGAGCGTCTGTGGATGAGGGATCGATCCTTCAATAGCAGCTCGAGCGTCAAGGTATCGCCCGTCACAACGGCGGTTGCGGCATGTTCGAACGGCTTGTCGAGCCTGAAGTCGCCGGCCGTAACTTCGTGCCAGCTGTCAAAGCCGTGCTCACGAGCGACGGCCAGTCTCATATCTGCGAGTCCGATATCGGCTTGCAGAATCTCCGCTGCGGGACGGCCGACGAGTTGCGGGTGCCAGTTCTTCAGCTGCACGCACACTCGATGATCGCGCTCGTGATGACCGACGAGTAACGTGCGAGCCTGGGTCTCCAAAATTTCCCGAATCGTTCCGGCGGCAGGGTAGCGGTCAAGGAGTGGCCTGTGTAGTTCGGCCACCTGCATGACGTCGTTGTCGATGTAGATTTCTACCAATGGCCCGGTTACGTGATGTCGCGAATGAGAATGCGAGTGGAATCTCGTTGGCCTGTTACGTTCAGGGAGACCAGGGTCGAACCTTCGAGAACAATCCAGTCCGTCACATATCGGTCCATCGTACCCTGTTCCAGTAGCGCCAGGAGTGCGGACTTGATGGTCGAACGATCGTCGAAGGTCTCACTTGTAGAAACGCCATGGATAACTCGGACGACGCTTCTCCCGCGATTCGCAGCAAGAGGTATTGTGGCCAGAATCATGTCCTCAGCAATCTGTACCGAGGCTCCGTGCAGATCGAGCTCGATCGTCTGACCGTCATCGGATACGCTGGGATACGGCATGATTCAGTTTGCTTCTGGTATCAAAGTCCGGTCAGGGGCAACTACCGCGTTCGCGATGAGTCGGAGCTCGTTGAACAAGCTCTCGCGTGTAATCTATTGCCCGACATTTCGTTGCTAATCTCCGCTTCGCCCCGCCTCCCGATACAGGGTTCGAATTAACCGCCGGCCTCGATCTTTTATGTCCCGTGATTCCACGACTTGCACACCATTCCGTCGCTGTCGTGCCAGTTCGAGCATAGCTCTGGCGATGTCAGTTGCCTCAACGGTACGAAAAGACGCGGGAGCATGACGAAACAGGCGTTGCCCCAGCCGTTCGGCAAACCTGGACTCCGATCTTTCTCCGCCGATCACCGACGGCCGCAGGATGGTCACGCTCGGCCAGTCCTGGTCGACGATTGCGTCCTCCAGCTCGCCCTTGACCCGAAGATAGAACGTGCGGCTGCGTGCCTTCGCCCCGATCGAACTCACGAGTGAAAAATGTTCGGCGCCGTTGCGTCTTACGAGTCGCGCGAATGTCGATGGGTACGTGAAGTCGATCTGTTGAAATCGTTCTTTCGAACCGGCCTTCTTGATCGTCGACCCGAATGCGCAAAAAACGTCGTCACCGACGAGCACATCAGACCACTCTTCAAGCCGATCAAAGTCGACCACAATCTGCTCGATCTTATCGTGCGCAACGGATGCACCGAGGTCGCGCCGGGTGACGACAAGAACTCTTGGGTAGAGGGGACTGGCGCAAAGCTGGCTAAGGCACTCCGTCCCGACGAGACCGGATGCCCCCAGGAGGATCGCTGTGCGGGGCTCCGTGGTACTGGCCCCGGTGGGACCGGGATGCGAGATCTGCATATTTCTCTTTGTCGTGAGGTGCTGCGGTGACCGTCATCAAGATAGTCGATGGGGCACCCTGTCATCACGCTGGCCTGGAGCGCAACCACTTCAGTGCCTCTCGCTCACTGAGAGGCCAAAGAGGTACGCGCTCTACAAAGTCTCTAACGAAGTCTGCATTCGTCTTCGAGTACTCCCTAAGCGCCCACCCGATCGCTTTCTGAATGAAGAACTCCCTGGAATCAAGATTGTCGGCGATGATCGACGAGAGCAGCTTCGAATCAGTGTCCGACCTGTACTTGAGTTGGAACAGCAGCGTCGTGCGCCTTAGCCACATATTGTCGGACTTTCGCCACCGTGCCATAGCCTGTTTCCGGCTTTCCGGTTCGTGTCGCAGTATGCCGCCGACGGTTCTTGCAGCCAGCGCATCGACGGTATCCCACCAGGATTTTCGCGTGATCAAGTGCTCCAGCAAGTCCAGGTCGTTCGCGTTCAGAGTTGTGTCGAATCGGTCGAGTAAGTCCGTTGCCGTGTATTGGTATTCGCGGTGACGCCGGGTCCACAGGCTGCGAACCAGCGGGCGCAAATGTCGACGCACGTCGTCCCTGTGGTCTGCAAGGTACTCGCGGGTCAGCACACGCCGGGACGGAGATTTGATACCCAGAAACTCGAACTTGTCTCGCATGTAGCGTTTCATCGGGGCGGCGTCGTCCGCAACCGCATTGGCCTCGAAGAGCCGGACGAGAGGGTCAAGGAGATCTTTGGACGGCATTGTACGCGCCTGTTCCTGGGGTTCCTGTTTGGGAGTGGATTGCGACGGCCGATGGCAGATGTCTATTCGTTCGCTTTATTGCCTGTCGCACGACGTTTCCTGTCGATACGCACCGATACCCAGCCCACGAGTGCAATCAGTCCGATCAGGAGGTTCGTAATGATGAAGTACACGACGACTTCTTCGAAATAGTTCGGATCGGTAATTACCAGATCGGCCAGACTCGACTTCGCTCCTGTTTTCGATGGCGTGATCGGCGTGACCAGGGCGATAAGCAGGGCGGCGCCCTCGATCAGCAGCCCGAGCTGAAGGGCGGTGACCGCCGCGGTTTGTCCGTTATCGTCTCCTACTGGTACGGAATCTTCTGGCATGACCCTATTTCGTCGTCGTGCGTTCGAACGTCATCGCTTTATCGTAGTCGCCGCAATCTCGAGCAGCCGCGAGCCGTCGATCCTCGAGTGGCCAGACGGACACGCATCCGTATGATCGCCGGGCCTACCTGTCGATCGGTCGTCGAGTCCATGTATCTCACTCGGAATTCGGCGAACCTGATACCCGGCGTAGATCCAGTTCGTCAAACCAGAAATCGTCGTTCGGAATGTCGATGCGGATGCCTGAGATATTGCCAGGCGGCTCTGTCAGAAACTGGACAACACCCCCATCGAACCATGCGAAATCCTTTCTCCACGTGATCCTGAACGTATCGGAGTGCAGGTGATTGAGATCTGCAACGAGATCGGGAAAAGGCAGGAGCCGGAGCACGAGCGATCCGTCCTCGTATGCGACCGTCGCGTCCCCATACATCCGGTCCGAGAATCGACCTGCGTAGTCGGTTAGCTGTCGTGACATCTCTGTAGTAACGCCGGGGGCCGGTTTGAGTACGGCACGCTGACGTGAGCTGAAGTTCGCGCGATCCTCCAGATAGCCCGGAAGCAATTCAGCGGTCCAGTCACGTTGCGGACCTCCGAGAAACGCATCCAGTATTCTATACGTTATCGCGTTGGTGACGCCCGTCATGGCGTTTGTAAGAACGACCAGTCCGAGATTCTGCTCGGGGACCATCGCGACGCGGGAGAACATCCCGTCGTATCCACCGCCGTGCATAACGACCTTCTGCCCCAGGTAGTCCTGAAGTACCCAACCGAGTCCATAGGCACGGAAGTGTATCGACGGATACTGTTCTTTCGTTTGCGCGCCGACGGGAATCACCGTTTGCGGAGACCACATCTCAGCCGATCTATCCGCCGAAAAGAGTTCGACGTCGTTCCAGTTTCCGCGGTGTAATTGCAGTCGAATCCACCGACTCATGTCGTGAACGCTGGATACGATTCCTCCCGCGGCATCGGCTGCCTCCCACTCAAACCAGGAAAGGGGAATGGTCGCACCGTCGCGCTCGCGATGCGGAGTCGCGACATTGCCCAGGCGTTCAAAGTCTTCGTCCTCCAGAGTCGTTCGTGTCATGGCGAGAGGAGAGAGGATTTCGTCTCGCACAAACTGGTTGAATGAACGCCCTGATACGTTGCTTACAACCTCTCCGGCCGCGATGTACATGACGTTTGAATAGCCGTAGACGGCGCGGAACGGGTATGCGGCGGGAAGGTGACGAATTCGCTTCAGAACCTCTTCAGCCGAATATGGAGTCCCGTACCATACCAGGTCGCCGGAGTAGTCACGATAGCCCGCGCGGTGCGTCAACAGGTCCCTCACACGCAGGTCAATTGTGGCAAGCGGATCGTTCAGCTGCAGGTAGGGCAGATGATCAGATACGTGATCATCCCACGAGATCAGGCCGTCATCGACCAGTATGGCCAGTGCGGCCGCGGTGAACGCCTTCGTGTTGGACGCGATGGCGAACAGCGTGTGTTCGTCGACGGGGTCGCTTCCGCCGAGTTCTCGAAGTCCATAGCCCTTTGAGAGGACTACCTGACCGTCCTTCACTATGGCAACGGCGAGTCCCGGTACCGGCCACGTCTGCTGGGCCTCCGCGATGTACTCGTCCAATTGTTCGACCATGGACTGCTGTCCGGACGCCGGCAGGAACGCGGCCGACAACGCGGCGACAAACAGAAGGCCGCGGGCGAATGTCGCCAGGGCGGCGACGCGGCTACGATGATGTTGGAGTTGAAATGCCATCGTCAGTTGCTCGTTGGTCGAGAGGATTGGAATGAATGGCTATCTGAACGGTTGTTCGAAGAAGCGATAGTAATATACTTTTGGTCCGATAGAATTATCCGGCTGGCATCAAGCGAGCTACGGTGAGAGGATCAGCGGAAGCGTCGTTCGTCCCGACGGGAATCCTTCGCCCTCCGACTCGTCGAGTTCAAAGACATGAAGGTGGCCGAGCTGCTTGTCCTCGCTGGAGTATTCCACTTCGATGTTGAAAGGGCCCGGACTTCCAAGACCACCGCCCATTGTGTGTCCGGAGGCAATAACGCGTCCATTTTGTGCGATCAGTTCCCAGACGACGTTGGACTCAAAAGTGCTCGAACATCCGGCAACGTGGATGGGACTTGTGACCGTTTGACCTGCGGTCGGGTGTGTCACGATAACGAATGCAGCGCGCGACAGAGCCGGGTCGGGAGTTTCGCAAGGATCGTGACGTGCGTCGGAGGCCGTTGACGGAGCGGGTGCAGTATCAGGCGGAGGGTTGCGGCACGCACCCATTGAGCATAGGACCAGGGTTGCCAGAATGAGGACAACGCGGGGTGCTCTCGGGTCAGTCATGATCTGCCGCATGTGTGGCGGATTCTTTGAACCTGACGAGTCGGTACGTTCGTCACGATCGCTGTCTCGTTCGCCTGCTCGTCGCGCCCTCCGTGTCGGACCGATCTTCTGGTTCGTCAAAGAGGGAAGATGATCCGGACTTCACCGTGGTAGAATCCGAACTGGTCAGCACGGCATCCTCTTTCACGATGTCCTCCAGGCGTGCCTTCAACTCCAACAGGTTTCGTTTCTTGCGTCCTGATATCTCGCTCGTGATCCGGCGCGCGATCAGGGCAAGAATGGCGACCCAACCGGCGTAGAGTGCCGCTCCGGTGAACCCGGTAAGTGCGAGCGCCTCAAAAAATATCGGAAGCGAAATCAGACTCAGGACTAACAGCGGAACGTAGGTGGCCGCTGCGAGCGTCGGTTCGTTCCAGAAGATCTGAATTCTGGTCAGGTTATCTCGTGACGTGGCCGTGACGTGGGCCTGCACACTGTTTTGTCCGCTGTGCGCCCACTCTTTCGAATTGCTCCAGGATCGGACCTCGCCGGTGTCCTTGAAGTACCGCCGCGTCTCTGCGACCATTCCTTCCCAGGCCGCGTCGTCGATTTCGCCTTGCACCATCCACTCGATGGTGTGGTTGAGGGGACCGCCCCAGAAATTTGTTTCTGGCTCGGGCGCATGACTCGTTTCCGACGCCGCCGCCGCGACAAATCGAGGGTCAATTCCGGCTTCAGCCGCTATCTGCTGGAGTTCGGCAAGCGAAAGCCCAAACCCCCCGTCCGAACGACTGCTGGCCTGCAACTCCGTGGCGCGCTTCAAGATCGCGCTTACGGCCTTCTCGTCGTACACCTTGTGGTCGCCGGATTCTTCTTGCATAGAACGGACCGGATAAATCCTGGTTGAGGCCAAGCACCGATCAAATAATACGACAGCCGCGGATCGCGGTTCATGACGACGGCCTGGACGAGTGCAAGCGGCCGATGTCGTCTCGTCACGCACGCGAATCGCTGGAAGCAGTATGTAGTAGTCTGGACTGGCGGGCTTAACGCAGAAAGGCGCCCACCTTTCGGTGGACGCCTCTCAAAACATGGCTGCAATCCGCGCACGGGGCATGAATGCCTCATAGCTCGGAGGACAAACCGGTCATGCTATAACGTGACGTCCGTAGACTCCTCGTAGAAGCGAAGCTGGACGAGCTTCAGCCCCTGGTTGTCGTAGCTCCAGAGGTAATCCTGCATCGCGTCGTTGAACAGGTTGTACCGTTCGGTGACCCCGTCTCCATCGAGGTCTACATTTACGTAGAGCAGGTATTTGGACACGTTCTGGAAGTGCGATTTGCCCTTGGTCCGTTCCACCGTGAGGACAGTCATACTGCAAACCTCCTCGTCGTCGACGGTGTCGAACACCCCGTCTTCGCCGGCGGCTGTCGCGCACGGTGTAATCGCACCTGATCCACCCCACTTGCCAAGGGGGCGAGCATAGACGGAGTAGACGGTCATTCCGTCGTTGTCCGGATCCGGGTTGGGCAGCTGGAATCGCGCGCCGTTACCGTCGGTGCCGTTGGCGTCCAGCACGTCGAAATCATCGCCCTCGGCCAGATAGATCTTCGTGTTGCCATACAGCTTCACAAAGATGCGGTGACCATTGTTGTCGTCCATCGCGGCCGACTTGTCCTTCGACACACCGATGAGATTCAGATTAAAGTGCGCTCCGTTCGGCGCGCCGTTACCGGTCGTCTTCAGAAGTTGTGACGAGAGCTCTGCGACGAGCGCGTCGTCGACTTCTATCTCCGTGAAGTCCGTCAACGTGTCGGAGCATCCGAGCCACATCGTGGACGTCATCGTCAGAGCAAAGAGGGAGGCGGCAAGGAGCCGTAGTCGTTTTGTCATGAGATCCTCTACAGGATGGTGGTTGGTGGTGGCACCGGAGCAGAGGTCGGAATCCGCACGACAGGGCAATGAACTGCAGTGTTGCCTCAGATCGGCTCCCGTGCTGCTCGTGTATCGGGTGGAAAACACGAGCCCTTCTCCGCTGGACACAGTTTGCACGAAGGGTATCGACCGCCGTCCTCGACCCTTAAGTAGAGGCTCCCAAATTCACGGCGATCCAGCCGCGACACTAATGACTCAGACGTCGAGTCGCTCGTCGTAAGGAATGATCTCTCCGTGCTCGACATATCGCCTGAGAAGGCGGAGGTACATGGCCCAGCAGTAGGAGGACGTGCGGAAGTGCTTGCCTGCGTTCGGCCACCCTGTATGGCTAAAACGAACCTGTGTCACTCCGCCGGATTCACGGAGTTCGAAGCGAAGGACACTGCCGACCCATTCGGGTTCGGCACTTGTGAATTCCCACGTTATCTCCGAGCCCGGCGTGCACGAGCGCACCTGTGCGCGCCAGTCATAGCCGGGGCCGAAGAACAACTCGTAGGTCGAATCCTCGACGGGTTGGCCGGCCGCGCTTCTCGTCCACCAGACATTCAGGCCTTCCGGCGAGGAGATGGCGTCGAAAACGCGATCGGCCGGTGCCCGTATGGGGAAGTCGTGGTAGATGTCGGCCATGACTTGACAGGATTCGTGGAGCGACGTGCTGATGTTGCACACGCGTAGTCGGGGATGGTTTCCGGCACGTTGACGTGCGGTTGTCCGTACGGAGCGCCTGCGCAGGAAGGATCCTGGGGCTGCGACACCCGTTTCCGTCTACAGCCGCCGGATCTCCATCATAGAAACGCGTAGCCGTACGATCTCCCCATGATTTCCAGATTGCTCTTGTTGGCCGCCGTCCTTGCTCCCGTCTTCAGTACGCCGACAGGCCCATCGGCTAACGAGGAAATGGCGTCAACTGCCGATATTGTTACTTACCGGGTAACCTTCGCGAGCACGTGGAGCGCTGGTACGCATCCGCAGGACTTCCCATCAAACCCACATTTCTCCGGATTGATTGGCGCCACGCACAACGTGGCCGTTTCATTCTGGAATGCGGGTCAGCTTGCCTCGGCGGGCATCGAAAGCATGGCGGAGACGGGTGGAAAGAGTGCACTAATCGCAGAGGTTAACGGAGCGATAGGCGCCGGGCACGCGGAGTTCCTGCTGTCGGGCAATGGCATTGGCCGCTCACCAGGCCAGGTGGAGCTTGAGTTTCAGGTAACCGACTCGTATCCGCTCGTCACGTTGGTATCGATGGTGGCGCCGAGTCCGGACTGGTTTGTGGGCGTGTCTGGCGTGGATCTGTACGAAGGAGGCGCGTGGGTTCAGCGGCTCGAGGTCCCGCTGCTTGTGTACGACGCAGGGACGGACAGCGGCTCATCCTACACATCGGCGAATGATAACACGGAGCCGGCGGACGCGATTTCGGAATTGACGGAGGCGCCGTTTGACGGGGTGCAGCAGGTCGGCACGTTCGTGTTCGAACTGCAGAGCGGGGTGGGAGTCGAGGCGGATGATGCGCTACCAGACACGTTTGGGTCAATCGACATTTATCCAAATCCTTCCATCGACCGCGTCGTCGTGCAGGTCGTTCCAGTGGCGCCAGGCGAGGTTGTGGTTGAGGTGTTTGATGTGCTGGGTCGGATGGTTCATCGGGTATCGGGGACCGACGGTGTGGCTGGTATCGAAGCCCGGCTAAGCGTCGACGTGCAGGATTGGGCCGACGGGTTGTATGTCGTCCGCATTGGGAACGCGGATAGGACGGAGGTCCGCGCTTTTGTTGTTTCGCGCGGGCGTTGAGCAGCGCATGAGACTGCTGTCATCCCGGCCCGGGGGCCGGGATCCATGAGAGGTCTCCTGGTCCTCGGCTGGATCCTCGCCTGCCCTGGCCGACCCCCGCG
>JABDKH010000280.1 GCA_013002345.1 Rhodothermales bacterium | reverse complement strand
AGGGACCCTTCCCGGCGGCAAAGATTGATGGCGCTCCGAAGACGTCCGGCGGTCCTCCGCCGGGCTCGTCCGCTCCGATGAACGGAATCTGAGGGTCACGACCCTCGGAATCGAAGTCGATGGGAACGAGCGGTAGAGCAATGCCGCGGAGCGACTCGTCCTCGAATGCGCACTCGCCGAGGTGCAGATCCGATTGATCGTCGACAAACTCCGGTCGCTGCACGAGTGAGTTCGCACCAAAACCGTAGTCCTGCCAGGCGGCGAGATCCTCAATATTCCCAACTGTCTCGACCCTCACGATCCCCCACGGTGCAATCGTGTTGTGAACGTTGTAGTCGATCTCTGCATCGGTGGTATAGCTGAAGGACATGTGCGGGTAGGCGAAGTTCGCACAGTTGCCCTCGCTGATCAGGATGTTGTCAAGCACCCGGACGTACGACCTAAATCGACTATCCCTGTTGACCTGAAGGGCTCCGCAGCCGCCACCGCCGACACGCACAGTGTTGTGTGCGAACGTGAGCGAATCACTGTTTTGGATCAGGTTGAGCCGTACTCCTGTGGAGCGATAGGCATTGCCGCTCAAGAAGTTATTCGCGATCAAGCCGTTCGGGGCATCCGAGACCTCCAGTATGTAACCAAAGCCGGAGAATCCGAGGTTATGATCAAGTCCAAAGACCTGATTGCGCTCAACACGAAGGCGAGGCTTGCCGATGCCGCCAATATGAATTCCGGTGATCCCGCTTCCGCCACGATAGTCGAGTACGTTGTCCGCCACTACGATATCCTCTCCGCCGCCGTCCGGCCGAAGGTGGATACCGTATTGACCCGGAGCCAACCGGCTGGCGCTCGCGGACATTCCACTAAGATGGTTCCCGGTGATCATCAGTCGATCTGCCGCACCTCCGGACCCTCCAAAGTTGCTTTGGTTTATCCCCTCCAGGCAGTCCAGAATCCGATTGTCGCTGGCGAAAACATCGACACCAATGCTCTCCAGCCAGACGCATCGACTTGCGCGCCGGCCCAAACCATCGATTAACAAGTTCCTGACGCCCGTCCCCGAAGCGAGGTTGATGTAGACGAGACTCGGTATTTCTCCAGTTGTGGCGCTCGTGTCTGACAGCTGTATCGAGAACCCGTCCACCGTGACATGGCTTGAGAGGAGCGCGACGATGAAGCCGTTCTCGCGGGGACCTGCGAAGCGGCGCAATACGATGTTCTCGTTGTTGCCCCCGGAGGCTACATCTGGAGCAAACCGTACACGAGATGAATTCGACGCTCCCGCAATCTCTTCCGTAATAGCCAGGACCTGCTGTGCGCTATCCGGCGACGTATAGATACCGGGCCGAGCCAGGATATCGACTGGACCACTTACGCCGACGGCCAACAAGGAGTCGGCGGCGTCCTGAAAAGTGGCAAAGTCTGGTGAGTTGCCGCCGACGGTGTAGGTACCGGCGAGTTGGGCGGTAGAACTCTGAGCACCCAGAACCAACAGACAAGAGGCCGCAAGGATCAATTTCATGGCTTCCCGAATTATTTAAACGCCTTTTCTGCTATGCAAGGATCGGGATGTTGGTACGGCCGGGCATCACGCAAACGCGCCATTTGGGGGCGTGGGAGTAAATACTCATTGGTCGTTGCGAGCCGGCGGAGTCGGCGTGGCAACCGAAAAGGACGAGTTTGTTGCAGGTTTTCAGATTGCGTCACTTGCTTCCGCGCATTCGCAATGACGATCCGACGGAGATCGCCACGCCCGCACGGCGATCGCGATGACGGATGCGGCGGTCATCCCTGCTGGCCTGGACTGCCGCGGGCACGGATCCCGCACCGATAAACGCCTTTCTCTTGTAACTGACCAGCCATCTTCGTTTCGTTAAGCCTCTCGACGCGCGCTCGACAATTCTTTTTGCAAACTCGCCGATACATATCGCCCACGGTGCGAATCGCCATACACGGGGTCTTCGTTCTCTCGCTCGTCGGGACGGGCCTGTACTACCTGCGACTGTCGCAGGAGCGCCACATCGCACTTGGCGTCCACGGTACGGCAACCCAGAACGTCGTTTACATCCGCAGCGGGTCGCCCGCCGACCGAGCCGGAATTCAAATCGGCGACGTAATCTCGAAGCCAGGACTTGAGTGGCTGGACGGGCTCCTCTCCGACGAATCCGAAACGTTTACCTTCCTGATGTACCGCGGCTCGAGCGCGCGCCGGGTCACCCTGACGCTGGACGATTCAGCGACCCTCGGACAGCGTCTCGCCGGCATGCCGCCGGACATGGCTACGACGACGCTCGTGGGCATCCTCGCCCTCCTCCTCGGCTGGTGGATCTTTGCGCGCAATCCCGATGCCACCGGTATCGTTCCGTTTGCCCTGTGGAGTGCAGCTACCGGTCCGTTCTGGGTGACTGCCACATGGAGCGGATACTGGTCGCTCGAGATGTGGTCCCTAAGCACGATCTGGGGAATCCTCGCCGAGACGGCACTCCAGGCTTTCTCGCTCCACTGGCTATTGATCTTCCCCCGCAGGATCGCTACCCGATGGGTCATACGGATGATGTACGGCCTGATGTTGCTCGCCACCTTCGCCTTGTACGTCGTAGCCATCAACACCGGGGAAAAGCCGTACGACCTGATGTCCATGAAGGGGATGGTAACAGCGGCCACGTCCGTTCTGGTTTGTCTCCTGCAGCTTGGTCGGGCGCCCAGCATCAAGGCTCGGAGGCGGGCCAGCTGGGTCTTGTCCGGCGTCGTGTTGTTCTCGCTCGTTTCCTTCTTCCTGTGGGACGCTCCAGACCTTGCGGGCATTGCCCTGCCGTTCGGCGGCACGTCGGAAGAGATGATCATCGCGATTACGTACCTCTGTATACCTATCGGCATCGCCATCGCGATTACTCGGGAAGGACTGTTCGGAATCGACAGGTTCATTACGCGGGGCATGGCCGCAGGTGCGACACTGCTTCTACTCTTCTTCTTCTACATCGGAGCGGCCTACGCAACCGCGTCGATGGTGGGCGTATCGGACCGATCCTCAATACCCGTGTTCTGGGGATTTGCCATCGCGTGTGCGCTCGCCGTGGTGGCACGGCCGTTACACGTTCGTCTGGAGTCTCTGCTCGATCGCGTCTTCACAAAAGAGACTCAGAAGTACAACAATGCTCTCAGGGAGTTCGATGAGAGAGTCAGAACGATCGCAGATCGGAAATCGCTTGAACACCTGACGTGCCACATGATCTCGATGGGTCTAGGGGTCAGCCATTGTTCGATTACTGATCACGAGGAAACCGAGATTCTTGTCTCACCGGGGGCGCTTTCAACCGAATCGTATACCCTGCGCACTGTTGTGCATGATGCGTTGCCGGGCGGCACGTACATGAGGTACCCGATACGCGTCGCCGACCACTACTTCGGAACGGCCGAGATAGGATCTAAAGAGAACAATGTGCGATTCACCGATCAGGATCTGCTGTTCCTCGAGAGACTGACCTTGCGTTGTGCCGACCAGTCGGCTCGCATGGTGCTCTACGACCAGGCGTTGCGGAGAGAACTGGACTTCGCCCAGACGCGTCTCCGAATCGCGGCGGATCTCCATGACGACATCGGCAGCAACCTGAGCGGGATTGCGCTTATGACCGAGACGGCCGCGGGCAGTCCTGAGCGAGGCGAGAGGCTCCTGGAGATCAGCCGCTTTGCGCGCTCGATGGTCGATTCGCTGCGCGATATCGTGTGGTCAATCGACCCCGACAGCGACTCACCGGGCCAGCTTGTGGACCGGATGAAGGATGCCGCATCAGCGCTCCTTGCCGGCGTGGAGCACTCTTTCAAGGTAGTTGGACGACTCGAAGGGACCGCAAGCCCCGTGTTTCAGCGGAACGTCTTTCTCATCTTCAAGGAAGCGATTCACAACATTGCCCGGCATTCCCAGGCAACGGTAGCGCGTATCGGCATCACGGCCGCGGAAGGTGAGTTTCAGATGATCATCTATGACAACGGTGTTGGATTCGATACCGAAGCCAAATCGACCGGTCTTGGACAGAAGACCATGGTCCGGAGAGCCGAACGAATCGGGGGTGTACTTACGGTAGAGAGTAGCGCACACTCAGGGACGACAATTACGCTGCGAACCAGAATGGCGTAAACGCGCCAGTGATAGCGCGACGTTCAGCACGTAGATTCAACCAGACACACCGGCCTGCCATTCTCCTAGTACGACCAGACGATGACCAAGAACGGTTCCTCATCCGCACGATCCAACTCGATGGAGGCGGCCTCCATATGGCTGGTCGAGGACAACCCGGTCTTTCGCCAGGCCGTCTCGGACTTGATCGAGAGCACGGACGGTCTGGAGTGCGAAAACTGCTTCGACGGGTGCGAGCCGGCGCTTAATGCGCTGAAAGACGGAGAGCTGCCGGACCTGATTCTGATGGACATCGGCATGCCGGGCATGGACGGGATCACTGGTGTCGGTGAGGCGAAGAAAGCGGCACCCGCCCTGCCGGTCATGATGCTCACCGTACATCAGGACAACGACAAGATCTTTCAGGCCATCTGTAACGGCGCTTCCGGATATATGCTCAAGTCGTCACCGAAGGATGAGCTTATCGCAGGAATCCGGACCGTGTTGGACGGCGGCGCCGCGATGGACGGGCAGATTGCTCGTCGCGTGCTGGAGATGTTTGCGAGTATGTCCGTGCCCCAGGCAAACTACGGACTGTCCGACCGGGAGAAGGAGATTCTCCAGCACCTTGTGCAAGGACAGTCAAAGAAGGAGATCGCGGCGGATCTATTCCTCAGTCCCCACACGATCGACAGCCACCTGCGGAATATCTACGCGAAACTCCACGTGCACAACAGGTCAGGTGCGATCGCGAAGGCATTGAAAGAGCGGTTGGTGTAGGAGCGTGCGTCATCCCCGACATGATCGGGGATACATACGACGCTATGCCAGGCAGCACCTTCGATGGATTATTCGCTGCGCTTATCAGGCAGCCATTCGGGCCTCGT
>JABDKH010000279.1 GCA_013002345.1 Rhodothermales bacterium | reverse complement strand
CGCACGGCGTCGACACGACCTACACTGACGCCCTGGTACTGAACGGCCGCACCACTCGTCAGTCCGGCCACCGAGGTGAATCGAGACTCTACAACGAATGTATCCCCGAACAGGAACGCCCGGTTGGCGATAGCGAAGAGCGCGAAGATGAAGAGGGCCGCGCCCGTAACGACAAGAATACCTGTTCGTGTTTGCCGGGTCATAAGCAGAGTAGGAAAGACGCGCCCGATTAAGCCAATTTTCTAAAACCGTCAGGAACCGAAGAAGTTGCGAATCTCGGGGTGCGCCTCCTCGCGCATGTGTTCGAGGTCACCGGAAGCGACCAGGCAACCGTCGGAGAGAAAGTGAGCGGTATCGGCGATGATTTCTGCACATAGCAGATCGTGCGTGATCGCAATCGATGTTATGCCGCGTTCGTCGCGTAGCCGCACGATCAAGTCGGATACGGTACGAACGGAAATCGGATCGAGGCCGGTTGTTGGCTCATCGTAGAGCATCAAGTCGGGTTTCAGTATGATAGCGCGGGCCAGACCGACTCGCTTCTTCTGCCCGCCCGAGAGTTCCGATGGATACTGCCGACCCTTCTCGGGCATTCGAACCCACTCCAGAACCTCAGCGATCCGATCGTTGCGCTCGGCACGAGTGAACGTCGAGTGCCGTTCCAGAATGAAACCAAGATTCTCGTTGACGGTCATGGAGTCGAAGAGCGCTCCCCCCTGGAATACGTAGCCGGTCGACAGCCGCAAAGCGTCGAGTTCGTCACCATCGAGAAGATCTACGCGCTTGCCGAGCGCCCACACTTCGCCGGCGTCTGGACGCAGCAGCCCCACGATGTGCTTGACAAGAACGCTCTTTCCAGTCCCGGAACCGCCCATGACGACTGCAGATTCGCCATCCGCCACAGTGAGGTTGATCCCTTTGAGGACGTCCTTGCCATCGAACCCCTTTGAGAGCCCCCGGATGTCAACCACGATATTCGCGGGAGGCGGCCGGGACTCAACGGTTGGGGGATATGAATCGGTCTCCGTGGCCATGGGTTAGCCGGAGATATCCCCGAAGATGAGGAGTGACATCCTGACCACTACGACGTCCGCGATGAAAATGAGCAGCGCGGACACGACCACCGCGTGCATGGCCGCCTGTCCCACCTCGCGCGTACCGCCGCGTACGTTGTAACCCATATAGCAACTGACGATCGCAACGATGAAGCCGAAGATGGACGTCTTCATTGTGTCCACAACAAGGTCCGAAATACGTATGGTCTCGAAGGCAGTGTTGAAGAATATTCGATAGTCCATATCGGTCGAGAGGACGGATTCGAGGTAGCCGCCGATCATTGCCAGTGTATCGGTGCAGATCGTCAGAACAGGAAAGACGATTATGCAGGCAAGGACGCGCGTGATGACGAGGTAGTGAAAGGGCTTGAGAGCGGCCACTTCGAGCGCGTCAATCTGTTCGGTGACGCGCATGGACCCGATTTCGGCTCCGATGCCGGCCCCGAGTCGACCTGCCAGCACCAGCGATGTGATTACGGGTCCGATCTCTTTGAAGACGGACAGGGCCAGCATGTTCGGCAGAACAGCCTCCGCTCCAAATCGAATGAGCGTGCCGCGGCTCTGCATCGCGAGGACAATGCCGATCGAAAACCCGGTGACAGACGTCAGTAACAAGCTTTTGGTGCCGACCTCGTCCATCTGGTTGATCAGCTCGCGCATCTCGAACGGCCTTCTCCAGACTCGCTTGAAGAATTCAGCGGCGAATAGCGCCAGATCGCCGGCTCGCATCATGAAGCCGAAGAAAATGCTGGCTCGTTCACGGGCTATCGTTTCGGAGTTGGCCAAACTTTGGTTTCCAGGTAATCAGCGGTCGTGCAGATCGGCGCGCCGGTTCATGTGCGCCAGTCGCGCAGAGAGCCGATCGAGCAGCAGGTGACGATCTCGGCGTTCGGCGTACTCACGTGTACTGGAACAGGATACCGAGCAAATAGACTATGATGATTACAATGACGACGACCATGATGGCGCCCACCACGAGGGCACCTTTGTACAGACGTCCCAGCGACTCCTGGCGACCGACCGCTGTCTTCTGCAGTTCGAGAGCGTGATTGGCGACTCTCCGATATTCCTCGATCTGTTCTCGTTGTCCATCGCGGATCTCCACCAGGAGCTGCCGAATCCTGTCGTCTGATTCCATTTACTTTGTGATTGATTTTTCGGGGCAAGCGAAAGCAATCAACGGCATGCGCGTCGGACTCGCAACCGTTCTCTCATATCACTATCAGATGCGATCCATTCTCGTCTTTCGTGAGATTGCGTCCAGCTCGACTCCTCCCCGACGTCAATACGCATATTGCCAGAGCAGGTTGACGCTGATACTTCCTCTCTTGGTCAGAAGTCGCAGCAGCAGACTCTCAATCAGTTCGAACTCGGCGGTGATTTCTCTCTTGTTTCCGAAAGTGCTACCCGAGGTGGACCCGCCGAACGAGATGGGTTGAGAGATCGACAGGTACAACTTGCTATGGACGTACTTTCCGGCTGTCAGTCGCGTGTCCAGACCCTGCTGCTCAATCTCGACGACGTCGAGACCGAGGCCCGATCCGGCGACGCCCTCGATGAGACCGGCCACCTGGCCCAGTGCAATGTCCGTCGCGAGGGAGCCACCGCTGCCGGCTCCTCCGAGATGTAGTGACTCGCTGGCAGGTCTGCCGAATGCGATGTACGAGACAATGTCCGTCAACTCCATGGTCGGGTCGGAGCTGAGCTCGACATCCAGGTCGTCGAGCTTACCGGTTGCCGCCAGCGTGATCGTAACCTCGTTCTCCGGATTTCGCCACGCTCGTATCGCGTATGCCGCCTCGATGTCGAGCACGGGATCTTCCATTGATCCGTTATACGTGAGGTTGCCTTTCTTGAGGGCGAAGGATTTGCCAAATTGCACGATCCGGCTTCTCTCCGGCAGTACCTCGATCGACCCGAACGCCTGTTCGTCCTGGTTCGGTCTTTTTGAGACCTCCAGGTTTCCAGTAAACTGGATATCCATCGTCGGATTCTTCTTTGACCGAATCCAGGTGTCCCTGCTGATCTTGACCGTGAGGTCCATGGACAGCGCCCTGTAGAAGTCAAACGTTGTCGTGTCACGCTCCGTAAGACGGATCCCAAAGCGCTGCTCGACGGTCAGCAAATCCTGCATCGACAATTCGACCGGCTCAAATTCTTCGATTTCTTTGACGAAATAGATGTCGGCGCTGGCTACGTCGACAGTGCCGGTGAGAGTTGGACGGCGCGTGCTTCCGGCCAGGACGAGCTTCGCGCCCGCGACCGCGCGATATTCCCGGTTCTCAACTGCAAGGAAGTCCTGGGTGGAAATATTGATGTCGAAATCGCCGAGCGTAAGTTCCTTCAAGCTGATGGACCCGGTCGCGAGCAGGGATCCACGCCCAGACGTTGCCGTGACGCGGTCCAGGTAGATCAGATCGTTTTCGAATCTGGAATCGACCTGGATATCGGCGTACGTCACACCGAACTGAGTGAGTCGCAGCAGGCCGTCCGATACGGTTGCGGACCCGTTGAGCGTCGGATCTGCAAAGGTCCCTCCTATGTCGACGCGGCCGGTCAGTCGACCTCCGATGTTTGAGAACAGCGTCGGATCGAGGAACGGCTTGACCCACCCAATGGCAAAGCCATCGGCTTGAATTGTCAGTGCTGATTCTCCCAGCGCTCTGAGCTTGCTCGTTCCAGCTGCGATCCGCCCGGCTTCGTCGGTCTGGACCGACAACCGAAGATCGATCGGTACATAGCCATCGAGTGCGAGGGTCTTGCCGTCATCATCTCGAAGCAGGGCGTTGACCTGCATGCGAAGGTCCGAGTAGTCGAGATCAATGGAGAGGTCTCCCACGCGTTTGCGGAGCGCCGTAACATCAGCCGTAAGTGAGCCCCGAACCTGCGGCGCGTCCGCCCTGCCCGTGAGGTCGATGAATCCGCTGATGCGTCCGCCGAGACCTTGATAGCCGAAAAGATCAGTGACGGCCCCCAGTCGAAACGACTCGATACTGACGATGAGACTCTGCTCACCATCCAGATCCACATAGCCGTCCACGGCCACCTGTTGATCGCCCGCATACATCAGGAAATTGCTGATCCGGTATTCATCACCGAACGTCACCGTGCTGGTGGTGAGCAATTCCCAGCGCTGATTCGGCGGACCGAGCCGGAGCGACTCGAGCGTCAACACGGGCGCATCTGTGCCCATCGTGACATGGCCCGCCACCCTTGCATCCGTCTTGTCGTCGATGACTGCGAGGCCCTCGAAGCGCAACTCGTCATCTCGATATGCGACGTCAACCCGGGCAGTTCGGGCCGCGACGTTGGGCAGTGAAGCCTGTACGGCCTCGAGACGCCCCTCTGCGTCAATAAAGCGCAGGTCCGACTCGAGTCGCCCGACAAGCCGCACACGAATCTCGCCAACCCGGAGGTTTCCATACGCGACGCGATGTAGTTGACCATCGACCCGAACGCGTGTGTCACCGGCAGCGCCGCTGACCGTGATATCCACGTTCCCGTCCGCCAGGACTTGATTCACGTCGGGAACAAGCGATTGAAGCGGGCTCAGGTCTGTCACCACAGCGCTGAGCCTCAGGTCAGAACCGGGCGACGTGGAGTCGCCGTCGACGACCAATAGTCCGCCACCGGATACCGTCGCCACGTTGGACTGTATTGAAAGCGTATCCAGGTTGAGGATGCCTCCCTGGAGCGAGAATACCGATCTCGCCTCATCGACCGATACGTCGCCGATTCTGGATTTTCCGACCTCCAGGCGACCCTTGCCGGTGGTTCGGGGCCCCGCCAGACCGCTGCCGGAAAATGCAAAATCCATACTCACGTCCGACTCGAGCGAATCCGCTCCCGCCAGCCGCGTCGGACTCATGCCGACTATCGATCCTTCGACCTCAAATTTGCGATCTCCGACCAATTCGATCGATCCGTTCACCAGCGTCTGTCCGCCCAGCAGCTCGACCGTCGACTGAAGGTTGACCGTTCCGGAATCCGCCGCGAACACTACCGTGCCAGCGCGGATGGTATCGCTATTGATGATCGACTGGTCAGCGTCGAGTTGGCCCGTCGCAATCATGGATGCCATTTCGAAGTTTCGCAGCTGCGCGTTGAACGAACCATTCAGGTTCGTGCGCAGAGACGACGTCCCCAGAATCCTTGACAATTCTATGCCTGCGAACCGTCCATCCGATATCGATACGTTCGGTATCTCGTCCAGCGGACGTCCCGTCGCGTTGAGGGACACTAGTCCATCCGGCGTCAATGCTTCGACCGTCACGCTCATTAAACCTGCGACGAGCGTTGCCTCTATACTCGCCGACTCGACAACCTGTTGATTGACGTGCGATGTATCAAGTTGGACGGTCGCTTGTCCCGTTGCGCTGCCTCCGGAGACCGTCGCGCGCCCGAATATGGTTCCGGAGAGATTCGTCTGCCACGCGTCGGTGCCCGTCAACGCCGCGTAGTTCACCGAATCGAATCGTGCACGTGATATCTGGTACGTTCGGCTGCGACCAAACGGCCGCAGGGCGCCGTCGAGTTCGATCGAGCCGCCACGCATGTTGAGTGCTGCGGTCCCGTTCACCTGACCACTCGCGATCTGGAGCGACGTGGCTCCGGATATCACTTTGTAGGCACCGTAAGAAGTAGTGTCGAGGCTCAACGTGATGGCCCCGCGCGCCGTTGCGAGATTTCGTCCTTCCAACGTGCCCCGCAAGATGCCGCTCACCGATGACGCAGTGGTGTCCGAGGACAGGGCGGTAAAATCGATCTTCTGCACGGCGAGCCGGTCGATGACAACCGCGATTGGTGGGTCCATCGCGATCTGTCCGGCTCCATCGAATCGCCCGTCGCCCACTGAGCCCGCTGTCGCAACACGAATCACGCCGTCGCGGATTGTCGCGCTGGTCGCCGGCGATGACACCGGCACGGAATTCCAGTTCGAGGGGAGCAATGTCATTCGGGCTGTCCCGTTCATCGACATCAGGTCTTGTCCCTGCAGGTCCAGTATCATTCGTCCGTTGAGATCCGATTTGTCCCGGGCGCTCCCGAACCGCGCTACGTTCAGGCCTGATACAGTGACCGCAGCCCGATAGGTGGGGGCGTCATCCAGGGGTCGGCCCGAGCCGTTCACCGAGAGTCTCGACCCGTTCACCGTGCCGGCCGCTTGCAGGTCGAGCTCGCCGCGAACCAGTTTGGCGTCAACAATTGCCGGGGATATCTCAAAGGTGCCGTACCGAAACGGCTCCATGTCCATTCGGATGTAGCCGGACAAATCGTCTATTGATGTGCCGGTGAGGTCAACATCCACATCGGCGGTCAGGCGTGATTGCGCCGGCTCCTTTGAACGCAGGACGTAGTTCGGATCGACGGCGTCAACACGGGCTGTAAACCGATATGCGAGAGCAGACGCCGATGGCGGTGACGCGTTTCCGCGCAGCACCACCGTCGCACCATCTCCGAACGTGAAATCACCGGATATATCCAGCAGGTCGGAGGACCCATCGATCTGCAGATCAGCATTGAGAGTTGCATCCGGATTGAGATCTGGCACGAAGGCCTGAATGTCTCGAAAACCCAGCGGTGCGGCCGCCAGGGAGAAATCCAGATCCCGGAAATCCTGGTCCTGGCCGGTAAAGGCCACCCGTCCGCTCGCCTTCAGGTCGCTTACGGACGATGTCAATTCAAGCGCCACCAGATCAAGAGCGCGATCCCTCAGCGTGCCGCTCAGAAAGACTTTTACGGTATCTGAGGTGCCCGGAGGACTAAACCGAACACGCGCGGAGTCAATGTCAAAGGCTGTCGCCGGTGACCGCAGGTTTTGAAGAACAAAGTTCAGGTCGTGAACTCGCAGCGTTGAGTCGCGATCACGGTTGTAGAACGATGCACGGGCAGTTCCCGACAGCAGCGTCAGTCCCCGGATCGAAAGTGGGGTCGATTCGTCTGTCGTATCAGCCGGCAGAACGTTGATCAGGTTCCACGAACTGTCAGGGAGTTGCGTCATGACAACCCGGGGCCGCTCAATGTCAACGTCCGAAAGCGCGACTTCCCCTCGCAGCAGGCGCCACAGTCCGATCTTTCCGGACAGTTGTGCCACCGACACCAGCGTGTCTCCGGCATCGTCGTGGAGCGATACGTCGCTCACGTGCAGGCCAGACATTACACCGCCCGACGCCTCACGAAAATCCATCGCAGCATTCACGAACGGGTTGTACTTCCGGAGTGCCCACCGCCCTCCGCTGTCCACCACCGCGTCGACTTCCAGAAGAAGGAGCATCAGGATGATGATGGTCAGGACGGCCAGAGTCAGACGAAAAAAGGTTCGAACAAGTTTTCGTGTCCACCGGCGGGATTTCGCGTCGGGCAGAAGTCCCGCGTCTTCGGTGCTGTTATGTTGAATGTCGTGTTTCGGCATTAACAGCTAAAACGTCTGACCGATGCTGAGGTGGAGGTTGAATCGCCGCGAGAATCTCTCGTTATCGATGCCGTTGTAGGCGTCCTCCGGCGATAGCAGGTCCTTTGTTGAAGGGTTGAGTTTGAACGCGAGGTCAAGTCTTACCAGACCGACCGGCGTCCGGTATCGGACGCCGGTTCCGACCGCGTAGTACATGTTGTTCAGCCGGATGCGACCGTCGTCAACGATTACGGACGATCCGTCTGTGAGGGTCACCTCGCGCGACGACACCTGACCGGCATCCGCGAAACTGGCGAGCTGCCACTTCCTGCCATATCCAGGAAGTGTGTACTTGAGTTCCATGTTGATGGCAAGGCGTGTTCGTCCTCCGGCTGCTTCGTACACAATTCGAGTATCCTCCTCGCCGGCCTGTCGCGCCGTCTTGGCGCCAAGCAATCCGGTGTTCCAGCCGCGTACATCTACAGCTCCGCCGGAATAGAAAAGAATCGGATCGAATCGGTCTTCGAACAGCGGGTCTCCGCTGTCAAGTCGCTCCAGAGTTGATTCGAGTGGCCATAGCCGACCGATTTGAATTCTTGTTCCGATCGACCACCGCTTCGTGATGGGTACAAAGGCCTGCGCCTCCGTGCCAAGCTTGATGTACTCAATAGCGGATCCGAGCAGCGCCTCGGCGCTCTCGACATAAGGTTGAAACAGGTACCCCTCTCTCGGACTCAGGTAGTTGTCGAGCTTCCCGAACGTCCCCGAAAGAGACAGGACGCTCTTGTTGAACACGTCCTTTTGTTCGATGGTCACGTCTTCGCGCTGAGATGTGTATTGAAGCGATCGAACGAACGTGTAACCGACCGAGATTGGTCTGAACGTGTACTTCTGATAGACGACGGATGTGACGAAGCCGACGTCCCGCCGGTTGATACCAAGTGTGCGCCCACTCTCCCGAAGATTCGGGTCACGCTCGAACTGCACGAATGGTGAAAGACTGCCCGACAATCTGCGTGAAAACAGATAGGGTTGACCAATGCTCACCGAGAAGTTGAACAGCCGCGGAGTCACATTGTCGCCTGCGCTAGCGAGCCATCCGGTTTGTGCGATTGTGCTCACGGCGAAGTTGCGAGCGGCGCCTAGAAAATTGCGGTGGCGCCATTCACCTTGCAGTGCCACGCCGTCTTCTCGCGAGTAGCCCGACTGACCTGTAAGAAACCGGAGTTTTGCCTCTCTCACCCGGTATCGTACCGTGACCGTACTATCGACGGGCTGATCCGGAATATCAGACAGGGCCACGCGGAACAGCCGGAGTCCAAAGATATCCTGCTGCCCTTGCGAAACTTTCTTGTTCGAGTAGATCTCTCCGCTTCGAAAGGGAAGTTCTCGAATCAGAATGCGGTCCGCCACGGACGTGTTGCCTTCGATAACGACGTCGGCGAAATGAGTGACGGGCCCGGGCTCGATCACATACTGAACGTCGGCCGTACTGAATACCGAATCGACTCGGGCCGAGGCGGTAACGCGCGCAAAGGCGAACCCGCGTTCCTTCATCCAGTTCAGCACCTGGT
>JABDKH010000278.1 GCA_013002345.1 Rhodothermales bacterium | reverse complement strand
CTGTAGTTGTTCCCCGTACACCGCCGTCTATCCCACCTGATTCGTGCGCGCGACAACCGCTTTCCTGCTTCCCATATTGCTCCTTCCGATCCTCCCGCTGAGAACCCCGATCGAAAGGAGTGGCTACCCGACGGACTATTTTCGGTCCCCGTTGGGCATTCCCCTTGTGCTGTCCGGAAACTACGCGGAGATGCGTGACGGGCACTTCCACGGAGGCCTGGACATCAAGACCCGGGATTCTGAGGGCTACCGAATCTACGCTGCCGCCGACGGCTATGTCGAGAGGGTTAAAGTATCCCCATACGGCTACGGCAACGCCATTTATGTCGCGCATCCGAATGGCTATACAACCGTCTACGCACATCTGAGTCGCTTCAAGGGCCCCATCGCGTCGTTTGTGCGATCGACACAGTACAAGCGGCAGAGCTTTCAGTTGGATCAGTATCTCAAAGCGGACCGGTTTCCCGTCAAGAAGGGTCAGGTCATTGCTCTCTCGGGCAACTCTGGTTCGTCCACTGGCCCTCACCTGCATTTTGAAGTCAGAACTTCAAGCGACCAGGTGCCCGTCAATCCATTACTCTTTGGGTTCACTGTTGCGGATTCGCGAACGCCCCGCATCTTCCGAGTCAGGATCTATCCCATCGGAGAGACGAGCGGCGTGGTTTCGACGTCGGATCAGAGCGGTCGGCGCGCCACCGACCCACTTACCCTCAACGTGAAAGCCACCGGGGATACATACAGTATCGAGGACTCGCCGACGATTCGGGCGTGGGGTCAAATTGGATTCGGCATTCAGACGCATGATTATCACGACGGCTCGCGCAGCAGGCTCGGTGCCTACCGCATCCAACTGATGATCGATGGCGAGACGCATTTCCTGTCGGAAATGGAACGGATTTCGTTCGCAGACACCCGGTACATCCATGCGCATGTGGATTACGCGGAGCGACGGCAGAACCGAAGATGGATTCAGCGGAGCTACAGGTTGCCTGGCAACCGACTTCCCATCTACCAGCTTACGGATGACGGGATCGTAAACGTAACACCCGGCCGCGCAATCGATGCGACGTACATCGTAGAAGATGCCGCGGGTAACAAGTCGCAGCTTCGCCTGGCCGTTAACGGGTCGGATCTACCTGATGATGGGAATGTGCCTGTGCTCCGGCAGATGGCCACGCTTGCCAGATATGACGCGCCATTCGTCATGGAGCATGACGGGTTTCGTGCAGAATTACCGGCGAATGCGCTTTACGAGAATACCCGCATTTCCTACACAGCCGATTCTACGGTGGCAGGAGGTTTCTCGCGAGTACACGCGTTCCACGATAGGCTAACGCCCGTCCATCTCCGCTACTCATTGTCGATTCGGCCCGACGGTCTTCCTGAAAATCTCCGGTCCAAAGCCTTGATTGCAACCATCGACGACGATGGCGATGTCTCTGCCGCGGGAGGGAAGTACTCGAATGGATTCGTTACAACCCGACCGAGGTCGTTCGGTCGGTTCTTTGTTACTGTTGACACCACGGCCCCGTCGGTAGCATCACTCGATCTGGATCCGGAGGACAAGATCGGAAGGCGAACCAGATTCCGATTCCGGATCAAGGATGAGCTTTCGGGGATCGCGGATTACGACGGCTACATTGACGGGCGCTGGTCGCTTTTCACGTATGACGCAAAGCGAAATATGCTCACGTACGACCTTGATCCGACTCTCGCGACCGGACGCCACATCTTGCGGGTTGACGTTGTGGACAGAAAGGGAAACAAGACCTCGCTTGCGGTTCCCTTCATTCGCTAGGCGCGGGGCGCACCGGTCAGCAAAGGTTCTGTGTCACGAACAGCTCCAGGCTCGGCGAGAGATAGATGCCGAGGCCATGCAGTTGGTATGCGGGATGAAGAAGATTCGCTCTGTGGGGCGGACTTTCCATCCAGCCAGTGACAACCTCACGCGCGAACTCTTCTTCGGTCTTCCACGCGAAGTCGGCAACGATTTCTCCCGGGTAATAAGTGAGGGAGTACTCCGAATAGCGGAACCCCGCGAACAGATTCTCGCCCAGGGATGCCGGCCTGGGGTACTGGGCATCCACAACACAAACATATTCGGCCCTGTGACCGCGCTGCGTGGCATTGCGGCCCGTAAGGTCAATGTGAGCGAAGTATCCACGCGTGCCCATGTCTGTCGAATGAGCCAGTCCGATTTGATCGAGTGCTGAATCACGTTCCAGAACCGCCAGGCGATGACGCTGCCGCTCCCGATTCACCATCTCGTGTATGAACGTGGCGATCTTCGAAAGGTCGACCGGCGGAGTGGGTGTATCGACTCGTGCTTCAATCTTCGTTTCGGCAGGCACGAACACCGTCCGTTGTGCAAATGCCGTACTGCACGTGAGGAATAGAATCACGAGGGTACATGCGGAGCGGAGCCGTGAGGACAGACCCATCTGGTTTGTTGCCGGTTCGTATCGCGAGTCACTTTCTGTAGAAATCGGCAATTCCCGCGATGGGATCAAGGGGAAAAACGGGAACCCCGCCTGGCGCGGGAATCCGGCTACCCAATGACCCGTCGTACCGCGCGGTAGCGCCCTTTCAACCGGATGCGGTACAGAACTACTCCCCGGACGCCGCAGCCCACTGTTCCTTCTGATGCACCAGGAGCCGCTCCACAATGTCGACAGGACCAACGCCCTCGGCGTCGGCATTGAAATTCGACACGATGCGGTGACGCAGGACGGGTATCGCAACCTCATTGACGTCCGAAATCGTCGGCGCGAGTCGACCGTCAAGAGCTGCACGCGCCTTCGCGCCTAGAATCAGATATTGTGACGCTCTGGGACCCGCACCGTAGCTGAGGTACTCGGAAATGAAGTCGGGACTCCCGGGAAGGCCTGGGCGCGTCATGTTCACCAGCGACACCGCATACTCGATGACATTGTCGGTCGCGGGTAGCTGTCGAACCAGCTTCTGAAATGACAACAGCGCTTCCGCCTTCATTACTGGTCGCACCTCGGCGACATCGGCAGTCGTTGTACTCTTGACTATCAACACCTCTTCTGCAAATGAGGGGTAGTCAAGCCACAGATTGAACATGAAACGGTCAAGCTGTGCCTCGGGAAGGGGATAGGTGCCCTCGTGCTCGATCGGATTCTGTGTCGCGAGTACGAAAAACGGGGGACTCAGCTTGTAGGTCTGACCCGACGCCGTCACGTGCCTTTCCTGCATCGCCTCGAGAAGTGCGGCCTGCGTCTTCGGCGGAGTGCGGTTAATTTCATCCGCGAGAATCACATTGGCGAAGATCGGTCCACGAACGAATTTGAAAACCCGGCGACCAGTCTGCACATCCTCCTCCAGGATTTCTGTTCCGGTGATGTCGCTCGGCATCAGATCCGGCGTGAACTGGATCCGGTTGAAACTGAGCTCGATCGCCTCCGCGAGCGTCTTGATCAGAAGCGTCTTTGCCAGCCCCGGTACGCCCACCAGCAGCGCGTGGCCTCTGCATAACAGGCAAATGAATACCTGCCGTATCACTTCATCCTGCCCGACGATCACCTTGCCAATCTCCGACTTCAAAGTTGCGAACTGCGAAGTCAGAGCCTGAATATCAAAGTCGGACTGGAAATCGGTCGTAGACTCGGGCATATGTCAGCTGCTCGTAGCGATCGGGATGTCGTCGGGGATCGGCACTCTGAATCGAACATAGACTGATTTGCGCAGCTCATCGAGCCACGCACGCATCTCCAGGGCCTGCTTGTCCCGTAGGGCCAGTTCTTTCACCATGTCGTAGTCTGTCTCGATGTTGACCCGGTGTGCCGGAGTGCGAGCGTGCAGGTTCACAATATGGTACGCGCGTCGTCCATCCAGCAGCTCAACCTCGGTCGGATCGCTTATCTGACCCGGTTCGAGAGGCGCCACCGCACTTTGCCACTTCGGCCCCAGCGATTCTATGTACAGATTCTTCTCGTACGTTCTCGGGTCGAGGACGCGTCCGCCACGGTTTGCGGACAACTTATCCTCAGAGTTCTCCTTTGCGATGCGGGCGAACGACAGATTGTGCGTCTCAATCGAATCTTTGAGCGTCGTCAGAAACTTGATAGCGTCCGCCGGATCAAACTTGCGTGCGTCGAACTGGATGAGTATCTGGTTTAGATCTACCACGTCTCCGCGACGCTCATTCACGCGCAGAATATGCAGACCAAACTCGGTCTCGAAGATCTGCGATACGGTGCCTGGCGCAATTCGCGATGCGACCGATCCAAACTCGGGCACGAAGTCGGATATTTTTGATCCCTGGTAAAGACCACCCTTCGATGAAGATCCGGGGTCATCCGAGAAGAGCGTCGCCATTTCTTCGAAACTCGCTCCACCAACTACGATCGAGTCACGAATGATTTCGAGTATCTGCCTTGCGTCTTCCCGTGCCTTGTCGGTGACCTTCGGATACCTGACTATATGCGAAACCTGCACGGCCTCAGGAAGGGTAGGTAGAGAATCCGTCGGGATCTTCGAGAACCACGCTTTCACCTCCGTCGGTGTTGTCCGTATTCGCTGAAGATGAGATCGCTGGAACTGATCTGCGAGGAGCTGATCTCGGAACTCACCGCGCAGCTCGGCTCGAATCTGGATCACCGTCTTCCCATAGACCTCCTCCAGTCGTTCACGACCTCCAACCTGAGATGACATTGATGCAATCCGCTGGTCAAGCACTTGGTCAATCTGTTCATCAGTCACCGTGAAATTAGTGTCGCGCTTGGCATGCGCTGCCAGCACCTTCTGGTCAATCAACTGATTGAGCGCGTCGAACCAGAGCTCCGTGGAATATTGCACCGAGCCCTGCTGGACAGCGTTGAATACGAGACCGTTGACGTCTGATCGTAGCAAGATGTCACCGTCCACTACTGCGACGATCTCGTCCATCACCGGTCGGTCCTGACCATGGACCGGAGGCGCCGCGGCGACGACCACGAGAATAAGTAACTGAATCCACAGAGGCGCCGAATGTCTGTTCATGTAAGGAAGTGGGAGTATTGACATAGTGGTGGTGGGTCTCCGTCGCAAACGCGCCATAGCACGGGAATATTGCTCAGACTATTGGGCCTCGTCGTCATCTCGGATTCGAACCTCGAGATCATTCCGTGCCGTAGCCATATTGCGCAGATTCTGAACCGTTCTGGCAAAGGTCTGTTTCCGACCCTGCAGGATAAGCTGACGCCTGATCTCGTCCTCAACCCAACGCATCTCCGGAATAGAGCCCTCTGTAACCCGGTCGATGATCTGTACGAGATGATATTGATCTGCGTCACGAATCACTCGCGACATCTCACGTTCTCCGAGGCGTAGCATCACTTCTTGAACTGCCGGAAACGTCACCAGCAGTCGACTTTGTGCGAAATGATTTTCCGACAGCGCCATCGAACCGGCCGGATCCGCGGCATATCGACTCACAATCCCAAGCCAGAGGGAATCAGCATAGGGGCCCCTCATCGCAAGCTGAAGAGCTCGTCGGGCAGCCAACACGCTGTCCCGGTCCGTACTTGCCAGATAGCGAATCCGGACAAACGGCTCGCGTAGTCTAAGGCGCTCCTTGTTCACCTCATAGAACCGGGCGGCTTCCTCACTGGTCGGCTCGATCTCGTTTTCCTCGTACAGTCGATTCACGTAGGCACTTACGAGAACCGAGTGCTCATTCTCATCGAGAAGTCGGCGCACTTCAGGATCGCTGGAGAGATCGATGCGTCGTGCTTCCTGTTCGAGGAGTGCGTTGACCACCCACTTATCCACAAGCTGCTTACGAATCGCCATTGAGTCGCGCCCGATCGGGATCGAAGCGAGCATTTCGGAGAGGTCCTCCTCGAGCAACATTTCGGCACCAACGCGCGCAACAAAATCGGTGGAGACCGACTCCTCCACGCAGCCCTGCAGTACCGATAGATACAGTACAGCTACCACCGCAAGCCACCATCGGAGTCCGCCCGTCAGAAGGGGTTGCGTTCCGTTCATAGAGTTCTCAATCCAGGCGAGGAGCGTTTCACCGTCTTCACGAGCCGACCGGCAGTCGATCGGCTTCAAACGCTCGTACGAGTCGGGCAGGAAACGTGCGAACGCGATAACGGGATCTGAGATCGGAAACCAGGGTGGTCTCAAGTTCAGACTGATACTCGTTCACAATCTCCGTACGGGCTTCCTCAAACGTCTTCGTACGAGCAGGCTCGACGCCGTCGTTCATGATCACGATGAATCCCCGATTGTACGAGAGCGGTGTCGTGTATTCTCCCTTCTCAAGCTCAGTCGCGCGGTCGAATACAGAGTTTGTCGGTCCGGCGACGAACGTGGTATCCAGACGCACACGAGTGCCTGCCGTGTCCGCAAAGCTGTCCGCGATCTGGCTCACGTTCTTCGAAGCCTTCAGCAACGTGACCACAGAGTCCGCCAATGACCGCTCGCGCGAATAGAATCCAAGCAATCGAGTTCGATCAGGGTGGCGAAAGCGTTCTGGATTCAGATTGTAACGCCGCATGAGTTCCGTCGAATCGGCGGTAGCCCGGCTCCACACTGCATCCTCCATCACTCTGAACAAGAGTAGCCCGTCCGCAAAGTCAGCCATGGTCTGCCGGAATTCGTCATTCTCCGATTCGAGCATCGAGACCTTGTAATCGATCGCCTTCTGAACAAGGAATGCGTCTGCGATGCCGAGACCATAGTCGCCGGCGTTGTCGGACGGTGCAACTGACGCCGTCATCGCCCAACCTGCGAGATCGGAGGCGGAGTAAGAATCATCAGCGATGCTAACGACCGGAAGCGTGCCGCCCGTCTCAACAAGCGCTCCCCGTGCAATTGCGCTGGCGGCAGAGTCGGCGGACATGGACCCGAAGATGGTCATGACGGCCGTCGTGTCCACCGAGTGCCCTACATCTGACAATACGCTGCGCGCGTATTTCTCCTCTTCCTGATCCATCGCTCCGGTTCTGGACAGTCGGCGCCGGATGTCCTCGTAGGAATCATCTAGAGTGGGTGGCTCGCGACGTTCCAGCAGCTTGACGAGGTGAATCCCATAAGGCGTCAACACGGGCTCCGACACGTCACCGATGCTGGCGAGAGCAAAAGCCGCATCCTTTATGGCCGGCAGAAGTCTGCCGTCAATCGTCACAAATCCCAGGTCTCCACCGTTCTGCGCACTACCGGCATCATCGGAATACGCTTTCGCCAGGGCCGCAAAGTCTGCACCTGCTGACAGACTGTCTCGGAGCATCGTGACCTCCGCCCACGCAGCCGCCGAGTCGGACGGCGACCCGGGCGTCACCATGATATGAGCGATTCGAATGTCGTTGATCGCAGGTGCCCGACCGTGTACAACGAGGATGTGGTATCCGAACTGCGTTCGGAAGATGTGCGACAGCTGCCCGATCGGTATGGAAAACGCGACGTCCTCGAATTCGGGTACGAGTCGTCCACCTCGGATGTGGCCAAGTCGACCCCGATAGCCGGCTCCGCCAGCTGCGTTCGACGCCGACGGATCCTCGGAGTTACGTACCGCCGTTTCCCCGAAATCCGCACCGGCGACGATCGAGTCCCGGATTGCAGACATCCGGTTGTAAACCTTCAGTGTGTCCTGAGGCGATGCAGTCTGATCAAGTCGCAGAAGGATGTGACTCGCGTCTACCATCTGCTGCTGTTTGTCATACATCGCTCGAATCAGGGGATCGACCACCTCCTTGTCAAGCAGGAACGGGCGCGCAAACTGTTGTCGATAGCCGCCGAGCTCAGCGACCAGCGCAGAATCTTTGTCCAGACCAGCCTCCCGTGCCGAGCGAACCTTCAACCGGAAGTCCACCCATCGTTCAAGAAAATCCTGGTAAGCTGCCAGCGAGTCGTCGGCCGCGTCAACGCGCGTACCGACGGTCTTCGTGTAATGGCGTTCGAATTCGGCTATCGACAGAGGAGTACCGTCAATAACCGCCACGACGGCAGGGTCGGAAATCCGATCAGTACCAACCTGAGAACCGCTACAGCCAGACCCGAAAAAAAGTATGGTGGCGAGTCCAGCAATGGAAAAGTATCGCATCCTTCGTACAGACATATCAGCGTCGAAATCCTGAGTGTGTGAATGTAAGGGGTTCCGCATGCCGCGGATTGGATCGCCTCGTCCACGCTCCGATTACGGGGGTGTTCCAAATTTGCGGGAATTTTAAGGCAACTTTGACGGTGAGGAAGTGTCCACATATCCTCAGACCACCCGGCGAATGATGCATCGTGACACCATAGAGGCATTCAAATCGGGCGATGACCTCGCCTTCGTGTCTATTTACAATCACTACAAGACCGGTATCTATTCGTTCTGCCTGAAGATGCTGATGAGCCGGGATCTTGCCCTGGATGCGGTACAGGACACCTTCGTTCGAGTCTACGAGAATCGCGACCGGCTAATGAACACCGGCGCGTTCAAATCGTGGCTCTATACAATCGCCCGAAACCAGTGCCTCAACCGAATTCGAAAACTCAAACGGGAGGTACCGCTCGACGAGGCATGCGAGTTGCGAAGCGACCAGTCACCCATCGGAGAACTGGAAAAAAGTGAACGAATCGAATTCGTCAATCGATACCTCGCAGCCCTCAGTCCGTCGTATCGAGAAGTCATTGTTCTGCGGGAGTTTCAGAATCTGTCGTACGAAGAAATCGGAGCCATAACGCGAAGTACAATCAGTGCGGTCAAGTCCCGCCTGTTCAAAGCACGTCGAAAACTGGCGAACGAAATGAAACCCGCGATGGCGATGATGGCAGCCCGTGCCGCGGAGAAGCCTGCCGAGAATGAATCCGACACGAAATGAGTGACGGACACCAACATAACGAGGCTCCATCGATCGACGATTCCCCTTGTTCGGAATCGGATGTCGATCTGTATCTCGACGGCGAGCTTCCCGCTTCGCGCGAGGCCGATCTGTTTCGACATCTCTCAACATGCTCTTCGTGTCGCGACTGCCTCAACAGTGTTCTTTCGTTACGACGAATCCACGGCGAGGAGTATATCTCGGTGCCACCGTGGGCGGATGATGCGCTTCTGGCTCGAGTGGACAAGCGGCGCCGCGCGGGTCGAAGGACGGCTCAGCTCCATACGAACCAGTCGATATGGTCGGCGCGCACTACCGTCACGATTCGTTCGGTCCTGGTAGTCGCAGGAGCGGTGCTTGTATCGGCCGCGTACCTTACAAAGCAGTTCGCGTCCGCATCCGGACACGTGTTCGTAGAGCAGGAGCACGTACGTTTCATTGATCCGATACCCCCCCTGCGATCCGAGGTGTATGTTTTCTACCCGGGACTGACAATCGAAGCGGACCGTTAGGCGTTCTCGCGCCCGCACGGCTATTCATTGCATCTCAACATCAAAGTCGCAGTCACATCCGGAATAGGATGGCGGGCTGCTTATTTTGCGCCTCCCGCTTCACTTTAGCATTACCCGAAGTACCCGCACGTCACTGGCGATACCGATGAGCACAAGAGTCCGATTTGCACCCAGCCCCACGGGCTACCTTCACATTGGGGGATTGCGAACCGCACTGTACAACGTCCTCCTGGCACAGGGTCAGGGAGGGAGCGCCATTCTCCGGATCGAAGACACGGACCGCAGCCGCTTCGTCGCAGACGCGGAACAGGATATTATCACATCCCTGGCATGGGCAGGCCTGCATTTTGATGAGAGCCCGGTGGCCGGCGGTGATCGAGGACCGTACCGTCAGTCAGAACGCACCCGACATTATTCGGATGCTGCACAAACCCTTCTCGATCAAGGACACGCATACCTGGCGTTCGACACACCGGAGGAGTTGGACACGCTTCGCTCGACGAAAACATCCGACGGTCAGGCGCCACCCAGATATTCTGCATCAACACGCGGGTCGATGAAGAACTCTCTGTCGCTTGCAGTCGGCGATGTTGAAAGATTGGTCGCCGAGGGCGTTCCGCATGTGATCAGGCTCAGGGTTCCCGAGGATGAAGTGGTCACGTTCTCGGACATTGTGCGAGGCGAGGTCTCGTTTAACAGCAACGAGGTCGATGACCAGATTCTCGTCAAGTCGGATGGGATGCCAACGTATCATCTGGCCAATGTCGTTGATGATCATCTGATGGGTATCACACACGTGATTCGCGGAGAGGAGTGGCTCTCGTCCACTCCGAAGCACGTGTTGCTGTATCGATTTCTCGGTTGGGACGTTCCTGCGATGGCCCATCTTCCCCTAATCCTCAGCCCGACAGGCGGCAAACTCTCGAAGAGGAATGCCGAATCCCAGGGAATTCCGGTCTTTGTCAGCGACTACCAGGCGGAGGGATATGAACCCGAGGCTTTGCTGAACTACATCGCGTTTCTTGGTTGGAATCCCGGAACAGATCAGGAGATATTTGATCTCGATGAGCTCGCCGGAGTATTCACGCTTGAACGAGTGGGGTCGAGCGGAGTGCAATTCAGCATAGACAAACTTCGCTGGTTCAACGAGCAACATCTTCGGCGCCTGGACGCTGAGGTGTTGAGCAGCAGGGTGCGGACTCATCTCGATACGGCAGGTCTTGATGTTGCTGACGACTACCTTTCAGCGGTGCTCGATTTGATGCGCGATCGCATCTCATTTGCCGCCGATGTGGCGGCGGCGAGGTATTTCTTCGAAGACCCGGATCGGTATGACGAGAAGGGAATTGCCAAGAGGTGGAAGGACGACTCTGGTCCACTGCTGACAGCTTATGCGGCTCGACTTGACGAGGCGAGCAACCTGGATGCAGAAACGGCTGAGACCGTCCTTCGCGATCTCGCTGAAGAACGCCAGGTTGGCGCCGGCCGAATCATCCATCCATGTCGTCTTGCCGTGTCGGGAGTGACGTTCGGCCCTGGTCTGTTCGAACTGATGGAACTGCTCGGCCGGTCTACTTGCGTCCGACGATTACGTAGCGCGGTTACTCGATTGGCGTAAGAGACCTCTCACGAATGGTCGAGTTTAAGGAACGACTTCAGAATCGCTGCTGCCGCTGATCTGGGTGATATCAGGCCATTCCGCACACGATCCTCCAGCCTGGCAAGTCCTTCGCGAATCTCGGCACTGGCTGAAATGGATTCCTGAATTTCGGTTATCAGACTTGCGTGGAGCCAGTACACCGACTGATTTGATCGATTCTCGTCCCAGTACCCACTTGTCTTTGTGGCGGCTCTGTAGTCGGAGACAATAGACCAGAGGGTATTCAACCCGCGATCTTCCAGGGCAGATACAGCCAGGATGCGCGGACTCCACCCCGAGTCACGATCGCGAAACAGCTGAAGAGCCGCTTCATAGGTCTGAACTGCAATTCTCGCGGCAGACTCATTATCACCATCAGCCTTGGTAACCAGAACCGCATCCGCATATTCAATGACGCCTCTCTTGATACCCTGCAATTCGTCGCCGGCGCCTGTTACCGCGAGCAGAAACACAAAGTCCGCCAGATGCGCGACCTCCGCCTCGGACTGACCCACTCCGACGGTCTCAATCAAAACGATGTCATATCCTGCCGCTTCGCACAATGAGATCGCTTCGCGGGTGCGTGTGGCGACACCACCGAGAGACCCTTGAGACGGCGACGGCCGAATAAACGCATTCGTTTCGCGGGACAAGTCCTCCATCCTCGTCTTGTCGCCGAGGATACTGCCGCCACTACGCGTGCTCGACGGGTCCACGGCAAGAACGGCGACTCGGTGGCCATCTCCAATTAGTCGCATTCCAAGTTTTTCGATCAGCGTACTTTTGCCGGCCCCGGGCACCCCCGAGAAACCAACGCGGACTGACTCGCGTCCAGTTCGCGCACATTGATCGAGAACCTTTTCGGCCAGAAGCCGGTGACGCTCCGCCTTGCTCTCTACCAGTGTAATGGCGCGGGCGAGAGCGCTACGGTCGCCCGACCGAATGTCCTGCACAATCTGCTCGGCAGCCGAGTCGTGGTCAGCGTTT
>JABDKH010000277.1 GCA_013002345.1 Rhodothermales bacterium | reverse complement strand
GTCGAAAGCGTCCGTTGAGCTCCGCCTCATATTCGAAACTCCGCACATCGTTTGTTCGCAAAGCGTCCGAAATCGTCTTGCGCGCCCTCTCGCCAATATGCTGTGGCAGCACTTGCTCCAGAGAACGTCCAAGAAATTTCTCCGGGCCCGTAATGAGCTCAAAACCGTCGGCCGGGATGAAATCGACGAACAGCCCGTCCTTTGAGACACGGAACATGGGGTCCGGCACGGCCCGAACCATTGCGCGATGGTTCGCTTCGCTATTTCGGAGCGCATCTTCGGCAAGCCGGCGACCCGTAATATCAAGAAAAGTGAGTATCGCTCCGTCCAGTTCGCCGGTCTCGGGGGCGAGAACAGGAACCGCCGTAAAGATCGCCCACGATATCTCACCGCTCGGGCGAAGCGTACCCAACGTGACGGGTTTCTGGGGTTCGGCAGTTGCCAGACACCGCGCCGCCGGAAACTCCTCTCTCGGGCACGTCACCCCGTTCTCATATACCGTCCACGGCTCGAGGTCCATGATCGTCGCCCGGGCAATCTGATCCGAATTGATCCCGAGTATCCTCTGGGCTTCGGTGTTGGCGCTGAGGATCTGACCGTCGCGACCCACATGAACGATCCCGCCAGGGATTGCCTCGACAATGCGGCGATTGAGCTCTTCGCTCTGGCGGAGCAGATCCTCGGCCAGCTTGCGGTCGGTTATATCTCGACCGATGGACTGGTATCGTATGATCCGGCCCTCATCGTCGAAGTACGCGTGATCCTTCCATTCCTGCCAGCGCGTTTGGCCTTCGGGCGCGAGTACCTGATGCACGACTGTGGCCATCCGCTTCTCGGTGCTGAAGCTTCGGAGGTGCCGAACGACGTCGGAACGCGAGGACTCCGGAACCAGGTCAAGAAAGTTCGAGCCGGTCAGATCATCCACGTTCGAATGAAAGTACTCGGCGTAGGCTCGATTGACGAAGGTGAGCGTACCATCCGGATCGAACTGACAGACGAGCTCCTCCTGGTCTTCCACGAGTCCGCGATAGTGTTCCTGGCTCAAGCCCAGCTGAGCGACCGCATCCCGATGCCGGCGCAACATACGATCAACGAAAAAGACGGCCGGAAATACGAGTACGCTCACCGCAAGACCGAACAGTTCGGGTATCTGGAAGGTGTGCGGATGCGTGTGCAACGTGTACGTCAACGCGGGCCGTGCCGCCATGAGAAGTATCGTCCCGGCAAGGAATCCCAGACGCCAGTCACCCTGTCGCAACAGGAGCCGAACGGCCCAGCCTGCTGCGATGAGACGCAACGCGAATGACAGGATCAGAACTTCGTCGTAATGCACGGTGCTTGCTACATTGGTTTTCGGGAGTCCTTCCGGAGCCGAATGCGGATTCGCGAGACGGCTCGCAAGGAACGATGTCCGTCGGCCACATGGGTGTCGATCAAACATCCGCTTAGATTGATCGGCCGGAGCGGAAAATACGTAACAGAATACCTTCGATGCACAGGTCCGGCCAACACGATGAGAGCGACACGCCGCACCGGCAGCGACGACTGCTGGCAGCAGTTGCGTTGAATCTCCTCATTACAATCGCCGAGGTGATCGGCGGACTGCTTTCCGGTAGTATCGCGCTACTGTCGGACGCTCTCCACAACTTCGGCGATACCGCTTCACTGGGGACCAGCTACTTCGCAATTACCTACAGTAAAAAGGGAGCAAATCTTTCTAAAACATTTGGGTACAAACGTATAGAGGTCATCGCAGCGTTTTTCAATCTGGTTGTTCTGGCCCTCATTTCTCTCTTCTTGATCAAGGAGGCGGTTGAGCGTGCAGCGGACCCTCAGCCCATCCGGGGCGGACTGATGTTCGCCGTTGCATCGGTGGGACTTGCGGCCAACATTGCCACCGCCCTGCTGCTGCACCGCGACGCCAGAGACAGCGTCAATGTGCGCTCCGCCTACTTGCATATCGTGACTGACGCGATTTCGTCCGTCGGCGTGGTGATCGCCGGCGTGCTGGTGTGGGCCTACGATATTGTGCTCATCGATCCCCTGCTGACCATCGCTATCTCGGCATTCATACTATATCAGGTCTATCACCTCCTGCGGGACACGACCAACATCCTGATGAACAGCGTTCCACCGGATGTTGATGTCGAATCTGTTGTCGCCGAAATGGAGGGCATTGCGCTCGTTCGTGACGTGCACCATGTACACGTGTGGAGCATGGACGAACATCAGGCGGCTCTGGAGGCACATGTTGTCATAGACGAGGAGGTAGCGCCGCAAATGGATCGGATCAGAACAGACATCAAATTGATGCTTGAATCGCGCTTCGGTATTTCGCATTCGACCCTGGAAATCGAGTTCGAGCGATGCGAATCACCGGAAGACTGTCTGTAAAAGTCACCGTCCAGCGTCCAATGTGCTTATTCTCCATTCCATAATCTCGAACACGGGCCAATATGGCTGAGTCTATGTCGTTTATCATGGCCCTGGATCAGGGGACGACGAGTTCGCGCGCGGTTCTGTACAATCATCGCGGGACTCCGACAGCCTTTGCGCAGAGGGAGTTCGAACAGATTTTTCCCCGTCCCGGCTGGGTTGAGCATGATGCCACGGAGATCTGGGCATCCCAGGAGGCGGTGGCCAACGACACGATCCGAAAGGCAGGCATCGCGTGGAGTGATGTGGCAGCTGTCGGGATCACGAATCAGCGTGAGACGACGGTCGTCTGGGACCGCAAGACCGGTGCACCGATTCACAACGCCATTGTCTGGCAGGATCGGCGCACCGCAGACATCTGCGATCGCCTGAAAGCGGACGGGCTCGAGGCCATGTTTCGCGATCGCACCGGCCTTCGTCTGGACCCGTACTTCTCGGGCACGAAGATCATGTGGCTCCTCGAACATGTTGACGGAGCGCGGGAACTGGCAGACAGGGGCAGACTCGCCTTTGGCACGATCGATTCGTGGCTCATATGGAATCTGACGAACGGTGAGAAGCACATCACCGACGTGTCCAATGCTTCCCGCACCCTGTTGATGGATCTTCGGTCGGGGACGTGGGATGTGGACCTGTTGGCGGCGCTGAAGATCCCCGAAAGCATCCTGCCACAGATTGTATCGTCGAGCGGCGTCGTCGCGGAATCAAGAACGCCCTCCATAGCGGCGTCGGTTCCAATCGCCGGAATCGCGGGCGACCAGCAGGCCGCGCTGTTCGGTCAGGCGTGCCACCGGACCGGCATGATGAAGAACACCTACGGCACCGGCTGTTTCATGCTGAAGAATACCGGGAGCGAGGTTGTTGCCTCTCGAAACAACCTCCTGTCGACAGCCGCATGGCGTATTGACGACGCCGCAGAATTCGCCCTTGAGGGAAGCGTGTTTGTCGGGGGTGCGGTGGTTCAATGGCTACGGGACGGGCTGGGAATCATCGACACGGCGTCAGACGTGGAGACGCTGGCGGCCAGCGTGGAAGACAGCAACGACACATACCTCGTGCCCGCCTTCACGGGCCTCGGAGCGCCGCACTGGGATCCGTATGCACGCGGGACCATCACCGGTTTGACTCGAGGAACAACCTCCGCACATCTCGCCCGGGCGGCGCTGGAGTCGATTGCCTTCCAATCGGCCGACCTGATGGCCGCCATGGACGCGGATTCCGGATCCGCGAGTTCTGTCGCGGAGCTTCGGGTTGACGGGGGCGCTTCTCAAAACGACCTCCTGATGCAGATGCAGGCAGATCTCTCGCAGGTGACGATCGTCAGGCCCACGGTCGCCGAGACGACCGCTCTCGGGGCAGCCTATCTTGCCGGACTTGGCATCGGTTACTGGGACTCGATTGACGAAATCGACGACATCTGGAGCGTCGATCGTGTTTATGAGCCGCGTATCACAGTAAGCGAAGCGTCCGAAAGAATGGCAAGGTGGCACAATGCAGTGGACCGCTCGAGAGGGTGGGCAAACCAGGAGAAACCAGGATCATGATGAATCGGGATGAGATGATCGAGCGGATCATGTCCACGGACGCCGGCTGGGATGTGCTCGTAGTCGGTGGTGGAGCCACAGGCCTGGGCGTGGCTGTCGAGGCGGCGTCGAGGGGTTATCGGACTCTCCTGGTGGAGATGTCGGATTTCGCTAAGGGCACATCGGGGCGGTCCACGAAACTCGTGCACGGCGGCGTGCGCTACCTGCGGCAGGGCAACGTGACGCTGGTTCTGGAAGCGCTGAAGGAACGCGGCCGACTCTTGCGCAATGCACCACACCTGGTCCGCGATCTCCCCTTTGTGGTTCCGGTGTATGACTGGTGGGAAGGACCGTTCTACGGAATCGGCCTTCGGCTGTACGATCTGCTCGCAGGACGGGAGGGCTTCGGGACGTCGCACAATCTTAGCCGAGAGGAAACACTGGAGCGTCTTCCGACGATTGAGCCGGACGGGTTGCGAGGTGGAGTGATCTACTACGACGGCCAATTCGACGACGCGCGATTGGCGATCAACCTGGCTGCGACAGCTGCGGATCTCGGTGCGACCGTCGTCAACCACATGCGCGTCTCCGGCCTCACACATTCGAACGATCTGGTGGACGGCGCCATTGTTGTCGACGAAGAGACCGGTGTCGAGCAACGAATCCACGCGCGCGTGGTGATCAACGCCACAGGCGTGTTCACGGACACCGTTCGGACGATGGATGATCCGACTGCCTCACCCATGGTACAGGCGAGCCAGGGTATCCATATTGTCGTCGATTCATCCTTCATGCCGGGTGAGTCTGCAATCATGGTCCCGGAGACCGATGACGGACGAGTACTTTTTGCGATCCCCTGGCACGGCCGTGTCGTTATAGGGACGACGGACACTCCGGTCGATGAGCCGTCGCTCGAACCACGACCGCTGCAGGAGGAGCTTGAGTTCGTACTTCACCATGCAGCCAGATACCTGACCCGGGATCCTGGTCCGAAAGATGTATTGTCGATGTTCGCCGGACTCAGACCGCTTGTGCGCCAGTCGAAGGATGAGGGTACGGCTGAGATATCGCGCGACCACACGGTACACATTTCACGTTCGGGGCTCGTTACCATCACAGGTGGAAAGTGGACGACGTATCGCCGGATGGCGGAGGAAACGGTCGATCGCGCGGCCGTCATTGCGCATCTGGAGGATCGACTCTGTGTGACGCGCGAGATGCGCCTGCATGGATGGGTGGAACAACCCGACGACGAATCGAGGTTCGCCGTCTACGGCTCGGACGCCACCGTTGTCGATCAGGTTTGCAGGGAGAAAACCGAATGGATGGAGCCGCTCCACGAACGACTTCCATATCTACGTGGTGAGGTCGTATATGCTACCCGGTACGAGATGGCGCGAACGGTAGACGACGTGCTGTCACGCCGGTTGCGTGCGCTGCTTCTCGATGCGCGTGCGAGCATTGACGCGGCCCCGTTCGTAGCCCGCACCATGGCGGCGGAACTCGGGCGTGACGAGAAGTGGATCGAGCGTCAGGTGAAAGATTATACGATGCTGGCGCGCGGATACATCATGTCCGCGTGATCAGGCCGACGATTTCGCGAGCACCTGGTCCATCATGCGGAACAGCTGTTGCTTCGTGAAGGGCTTGCCGATATACCCGTCGAATCCAGCCTGCAGGAATCGCTCGCGGTCACCCGGAAGAGCATATGCCGTCACTGCCACAATCGGTGTCTCGCGGTAGCCGGCGATTTCTCGAATCTTGAGCATGACGTCGACACCCGTCTCGTCTTCGCCGAGATTGATGTCCATCAGGATGGCGTCGAAGTTGTTCGCGCGCGCGAGTTCGAGTGCGGTCCGGCCGTTGCTTGCCGTCGACACCTCGCAGCGGCTGCTCAGAAGGTGCTGCAGCAGTATGAGCATGTCGGGGTTGTCCTCGACCGCCATGACGCTCGGCTTCGCGACGGACTCGTCGGATGTGACGTCGGGGGTGGTGACTTTCGGCACCCGACGATCAGCAACCGCATCCGTTACATCGGACTCTACGACCTCAGCCTCGGAATTCCCGATTACCGTATCGGCTGCGGTCGGCGACTGAATGGCATCGGGGATCATCACAGTGAACGTGCTTCCTTTCCCGATGGCGCTTGCGACCTCGATAGTCCCTCCCATGAGGTCTACGAGCCGCTTCGTTATGGTCAGGCCCAGCCCGACGCCTTCGTAACTGTGGGCAGAGTCTGCCTCCTGCGCAAATGCGTCAAACATCAGCGGTTGGAACTCTGGCCGCACGCCATGTCCCGTATCCGTGATTCTCAGCTCGAGCGAAGTCCCGGTCGGTACCACATCCATTTCCACCGAACCCGTGTCGGTGAATCGAATTGCGTTCTCGAGCAAATTGTGCACGACGCGATCGAGGGCTGTACGATCGATCGTCGCCATAATCACGTCTGTCGCGTACCGGACTCGAAGTTCAAGGTGTTTGTCCGAAGCCGTTCGCTTGAGTCCGGAGATCTCTTCCTCGATCTGTTGAACGACGTCCACCACCTCGGATCGCAGTCTGTAGTTCCCTTCCTCCAACATTGACAGGTTGAGGATCGAGTTCAGGGCGTCCATCAGCCGCTTGCCGCTGCGCTCGATGAAGTCCAGGAATTTCTGATGCCGATCTGTGAGCTCTTCCTGGAGGATCGACGCGAAGCCAACAATCGCCGCCAGTGGCGTGCGAATCTCGTGGGAAAGATTCGTGAGAACAGCCGACTTCATGTTGCTGAGCTGCTCAGCTTCATCTCTCGACTTGCGAAGCTCCGCTACTTCTCGCTCCAGCTGAACAATTCGTTCTCGAAGTTCGGCTGCCGAAACGGCTCCACTAATCTGCTCTCTATCCGGCTGCTGCTGCATCGCACTTTGGGATGGGTGTTGGAGACGGCGGCAGGCGTCATTTGTCGGACTTCGCGCCAAAGCGTGAAGCGTCTGCCAACTGGCGTGCCGGACCGTCAGAACATGATCAATCTGGTCTCAGTATCGGCGCACGAATTCGGAACAAAAGCCCCTATTCCCTCAAAAAAGCACGCAGGTCGGCATTAGTGCCGGAGAGTCGCGGTCATAAGCTCGGCTTCTCGAAAATCAGCACATGTTGCTGCGGCAGTTCGCGTTTTGTTCGAACCCATCGCAGGCCCGCGAACTCCATTTCCTGGCGAGCTTGCTCCTCCGTCAGGCGATGAATCGGGGCAACGGGCAGGGTCTCGTCTTCCCCTCGATACTCGACGAGCACCACACGACCGCCGGGTACCAGCGATTCCACGACCCTGGTCATCATCTCGTATGGATAGAAGAATTCATGATATGACCCGACGATGAGAGCGAGGTCGATCGAGTTGACCGGAAGATTCGGATCGTCTTCCTCCCCTTGAACAACCTCCACGTTTCTGATTTCCTCCTCAACCGCCCGGCGACGAAGCTCGTCGAGCATTTCAGGCTGTATGTCGGTGGCGAGGACCCTGCCATGCGGCACGAGCTGAGCAATCCTGAAAGAGTAAAACCCTGTCCCTGCGCCGATGTCGGCCACCACGTCGGCGGGTCGCAGGTCCAGCGCGGCCACGAGGCGATCGGGGAACTCGGCCTGGTCACGACCCGGTCGGTTGAGCCACTCCGCGACCTCCGCGTGTGAACGCACTCTCGGAATTTCACGACCGAGGAAGAATCGACCGGTGCCAAGACTATCGGTCGGCGTTCTAGACTGGTACAGTTTCGCAGGATCAGGAGTCCCTTCCGGGCCGCACCCGAATCCTGCGGCTCCCGTTGACAGGATCAGGAAGAGAAGGAGTCTTCGAAAGGCGAGCACGTCGATGTCCGGATTTGCGATTCAGTACGAGCAAGCACATGACGGGGGCTGCTGCTCGTAAGTCATTTTGTTACAAGGAAGATAAGGCTACCGGCTCACCGGCACTTGACTTAAGTAGAGGGCTCTCCTGTCGATTTTTTTCATGAAGAAACCTCGCAAAGTCTGTTCGTCCCGCCAGGACCAAACGCCGACCCACGCCAATGCAATCGACTCGATATCACAAATGGGGTGGACTCCGCGGCAAGTTTATGCTGTTCAGTGGAGTACTGCTCCTGGTCATGGCCACCGCTCTGACGCTGATCAACTTTCTCAGTCAGCAGCGATTGTTGACGAATCGTGCGGACGAAAAGGCCCGGTCGATCGCGACGGTGCTGCGCGCTTCAGCGTGGGAGGAATTGCAGCTGCACGACGAGGACGGCCTGCGCCACCGCCTGTCGCCCTTGCTGTCATTGATCGACATTGACTACGTGTATGCGTTCGACAGCCAGGGCAAGATCCTGTCGGACGGAACCCAGGAGAACCGTTTCCAATCGATCATTCTGAAGGATGACATCAGCCTCAATGCGGCAGCCGCTCGAGCTCCCGTCGTCATGTCGAGCGGAGAGATACTGGACGTAACCGTACCCGTCATTGCCGGCGACAACTACCATGGCGGCTTCCGAGTCGGCTATTCCCTGCACCGGATCAACGGTGAGATCAAGTTCCTGCGCAATATCAGTATCGGAATAGGCGCTTTCTTCGCGCTGCTGGGAGTGCTCCTCTCCTATGTCCTCGTTCTCAAGATCACGGACCCGTTGGCGCAGCTTACTCGCGCCACCGAGGAAATCTCGCAGGGGTCATTCGATCAACAGCTGGTGGTCGAGTCCCGTGACGAACTGCAGACCCTCGCAGAGGCGCTCAATGCCATGGCGGCTTCACTGAACACCTCCCGCGCGGCCCTCGTAAAGGCAAAGGAGTATACCGACAACATCATCACGTCGATGGTGGATATGCTGATTGTGACGGATCCGCAAGGTGTGATCAAGACGACAAACGCTGCGGCCTGTAAGATCCTGGGATATGAGAAACACGACCTGCCCGGGACTCACATACACAAGGTCGTTCCCACCTTCCCGTTTGCTTTCATCGATCCGTCGGAGCCAGACAGCGGGACTCTATCGGGAATTGAAACAACGTTTGTAACCCGTGACGGCCGTGAATTCCCCACCTCCTTCTCGGGCGCCGTGATGTACGACGCCGACGGCCAGCCGGAAGGGTTTGTATGTCTCGCCGATGATATCACCGGCCGCCGTGAAACCGAACGACAGCTGCGGATGCGCGCCACGCAGCAGGCCGCCATCGCATCGCTGGGTCAGCTCGCACTGTCGAGTCCGAGTGTGCAACAGGTTATGGATGACGCGGTCCAGAAGGTATCCGAGACACTGGAAGTCTCCCACAACTCGATCTGTGAACTCCTGGACGACAAGAACGCCTTTTTCGTGCGTGCCGGATTCGGATGGCCCGAGGGAGTAGTTGGAAAGGCGTGGGTCAGCGCAGAAAACGATACGCAGGTAGGCTACACCCTTTCCGTCAACCGCGCAGTCGTAATGGAGAACGTGCATGAGGAGGGAAGATTCCAGGGCGCCGATCTAATGCATGAGCACGGACTAGTCAGCGGCGCGACGGTCATCATCCACGGAAAAGATGCGGCCTGGGGTGTCCTCGCGGCTCATTCTCGCACGGCACGGGATTTCACGGACGACGACGTCAATTTTCTCCAGGCAGTGGCCAATGTCGTCTCGACGACGCTCGAGCGCCATCGGCAGGAGGAGGCCCTGATCGAGTCAAAGCTTCAGGCCGAAGAACTGTCGAGGCTCAAATCGTCGTTCCTGGCAAACATGTCGCACGAGATCAGGACGCCGCTCACGATCATGATCGGATACTCCGAAGCGCTGACGGAGATGGTCCCTGACACCATGAGGCAATTTGCGGAGCGGATTGAACAGGGTGGACATAGGCTTCTCGAGACGCTCAACTCCGTACTGGACCTCTCGCGGCTCCAGGCCAAGGAGATGAAACTGAATCTCGAGGAGACCGATCTGGCCTCGGAGATAGACAGCGCGCTCGAGATGCTTCGGGATATGGCCGCAGACAAGGGGCTCGAGTTGCGCTTCTCGCCCCCGACTGATCTGCCGACTGCCAAAATCGATCGCCCATCCCTGCACAGAATCATCAACAATCTGGTCGGCAACGCGCTCAAGTTCACTGATACAGGTTATGTCGAACTCGAACTGCGGGAGGACCGGACACGCATACACCTGATGATTCGCGATACGGGCGTTGGCATCAGCTCCGAGTTTCTCCCGCACCTGTTCGATGAGTTCAAGCAGGAATCGACCGGCGAAGGGCGATCTCATGAAGGGTCGGGCCTCGGCCTCGCCATCACGAAGCAGCTTGTCGAGATGCACGGCGGTCGGATATCCGTCGAAAGTGAGAAGAACAAGGGAACGGAGTTCTCCATATGGTTCCCGGTCGTCGCGGGCGCCCAGGCTTCATCCGCCAACGGATCCGCGACGCGATTGCGAGCCCCGGATCGGCCAGCTGTGGCCGCACGTGACGAAGCTCCGGCCGACAGGGTGCGACACGCCCTGGTTCTTGACGACAGCGTCGAGACCACCGAGCTGATCCGGTTCTTTCTTGAGCCTCACTTCGAATCGACCGTGGCGCAATCGGCCGACGAGGTCTTCGCCAGCACGTGGGAAAGGCGGTTCGACGTCGTCTTGCTCGATATTAATCTGGGCGATGAGGAGTGGTCGGGCCTTGACGTCCTTGCCGTACTACGAAAGCTGCCTGAGTACGAGAGGACGCCCATCATCGCCGTAACGGCGTACGCCCTTCCCGGCGACGAGCAGAGGTTTGTAGGGGCCGGATTCGATGGGTACGTTTCAAAGCCCTTTGTACGGACCAAGCTTCTCACCGAACTCGAGCGGGTTCTCGGGCCCTTCGTAGACGAGGCAGAGCGACGTACGATGGCATCGCGAAGCGAAGGCGAGACCGCCTCGTAGGCCGGGCGAGGGCTCTGCCTAGCCAATTCTTTGCAGAACGGCGGGCCTCATAGGCCGCGATGGGGCTTTACCTTGAGTCCTCGTCTCAGTATGTTGCGATTGCTTATCACCGCGGTATTCCGCGGACGCAATTTTCGCTCGTCCTCGCAACAGTAGACTCGGCCCCATATGCCCCCGACGATGCGCCGAGGCATCTATTTCACGCTCGCGGTCCTCATGCTTCTCTGTTCTGCGGAGATGGGGTTCGCTCAAGGTGTCCCTTTCGAGGAGGCACTCATCGACGTCGGCAACGTCGGTGTGACGGTCACGAACGCCGGTTTTGTGGGCAAGGCCAACGTACGCAACAGCCCGACCGGGCCCCCGTCGTTCGAATATCCCCTTGACTCAGGTGTTGAACACCTCTTTGAGGCGGGTCTCTGGATCGGCGCGATTCGATCCGACGGGGTCATAACGGTTCGGACCGGCGCCATCACGGCATCGACCGGATACACGCCGGGAGGCACCGGATACGAATTCGCCCAGCTGACGCCCATCCTCGAGCGATCTACGCTGCCCACGCAGGACGCATTCAATGCCCGTGCCGTCAGTCACCAGGACCTCATTGCATCCTTCGCCGATACAGCCGCCGTCCTGCCCGGGACGTTCATCGAAATGCCGGACGTTCAGGGGAGGCTCGGGGCCAAAGTCCAGATGACGACATATGCGTGGAATTTCCCGTTCACGGAGTATTTCGCCATAGTCAACATGGACATCGTCAACATCAGTGACGCGCCGTGGGACAGCGTTTACGTGGGGATGTACCACGACCTCGTTGTCCGGAACATAAACACGTCGAATGATGCCGGAGGCGCGTACTTCAACAAAAACGGACTGGGATGGGTTGACAGCCTGTACGCCTCGTACGCGTTCAACGCGGGCGGCGCGGAAGAGACGATCAATACCTATGGCGCCATTTCATTCCTCGGTGCGGAGTGGCGAGACCCGCGAACCGGGCAGAACAGGTTCTTCCACCCCAATGTCGCGTCCGACTACGTTGCCGACGGCTACGCTGCACCGTTCGTTAATTTGCGCTGGTGGCAGTTCAGTGGAGGAACGGCGGAATTCTCGCGACCCTCTGCGGACGACACGCGGTATCAACGCATGAAAGTCCCGTACCCGAATCCCGCCAGCTTCGAGACAGAAGAAGACTATCTGAACGAACTCGTCCTCTGGCGAACCAGACTTCGCACGGACGGGCAAACGTCGCAGGGAAACTGGATCGGCCTGACCCCGGTCGGCCCGTTCCCCACCGTGCTTTCCGGCGATACGCTCCAGGTGACCTTCGCACTGACGGCCGCTCTCAAGCCGGATGAGTTCCAGGGTGACTCGGGCAAGCCCATCGACACGGAAGATTCACGCCGATTGCTCATCAGCAATCTTGACTGGGCGCGCCGAACGTATGCCGGAGAAGACAACAACTTTAACGGAGTGCTCGATCCGCAGGAAGACGCAAACGAGAACGGCATTCTGGACCGCTACGTGATCCCTGAGCCGCCTCGATCTCCGAACGTGCGCGTCGCGTTCGAACAGCCATCCGGTGAGGGTCAGAGACAGACCAATCGCGTATCCGTCTACTGGGATCGGGCGGCGGAGCGATCTCTGGATCCGGTCAGCGGCGACTTCGATTTCGAGGGCTACAGGATCTATCGCAGCAAGCCGGGCGACGATCTCGGAGGGAATATCCTCGATGCCGCGGCCCTGGTCGCACAGTACGATGCCCCGGGCAATGCCACCGGCTTCAACAACGGATTCGCCGAGGTGGCGCTGGCCGAGCCCGTGACCTTTCCGGACGACACGACACAGTACTGGTACCGGTTCGATGCCGATCGGCTGCTGGGCGGTTGGCAGTATCTGTTCTCGGTGACGGCCTTTGATCGCGGGGATGCGGATGCCGGCCTTCCCTCGTTCGAATCTTCGCGCGTGGCCAATGCGGTACGCGTCTTCCCTGGCACTCCCCCGTCGACTTCTGAGGATCGAAAGGTAGGCGTGTATCCGAATCCCTACCGTGTGCAGGCTGCATGGGATGGAGGCACGTCACGGACTCGCAAGATCAATTTCTACAACCTGCCGGACAAAGCCGAAATCCGAGTGTACACGTTGGCAGGAGAGGTCGTTGCTGAACTCGATCACGACTCGGAAACGTACACTGGCGACGTGAGATGGTACGACAGTTTCTCGGCCGACAATCGTCAGCTGCCCGGCGGTGAGCATTCGTGGGACATTCTATCCGACAACAGCCTCAATATTTCCGGAGGGCTGTACCTTTACACGGTAAAGAACCGGGATTCAGGGGACGTGCAGAGAGGAAAATTCGTGATCATAAAATAACCATTTTCATGGGCATCTTACCCGCGCAGGAGCGGGACGAAATTGCTAGATCAACCAACCGTAAGGAGAACACGATGAGAAGACGATTTACAGCTTTCGCTGCGATGCTCATGATCGGTGCCATGGTGGCGCCGTGGGCTAGTGCGCAGATCACGGATGTCACGATTCGTGAAATCAATTTTATTAGCCCGGATTCGATTCAGGCACTGAATGATGCCGGCGTAACGCTCGACGACCCCCGAATCGAGAACGCCATCTTCAACGACCTGCTGCGTGATACCGTACGCGTCCGCGCCGTAGTGATGAGCGACCCGACGCTCTCCGGTCTTTCAACCCCGAACAGCGAGGGTCTTCCAAGCAGGGTTCATTTCTTCGTCCGGGACACTGCCTCGGTGACTCAGGGTAACGCAGGAATGGGATTGCAGATTGTAGATGGATCCTGGCAGGAGAACGGAGTGCTCAGCCTCCTCGTGGGTGATGTCATCGAGATCGTCGGCGTTGTCGCCCCGTTCGATGAGGTCATGCAGGTGGCGCCGGTAAGCATCACCGCACTCGGCGTATATACGGATTTTGGCCTCCCGGCCTCGATCCTGGACCCGGTTGTCATCACGACGGGTGATACGCACAAAGTCGTGGGTCAGGACAATCGCATTCAGACCAACTGGGACAATCTCGCGGATCTGCGAGGCCAGTACGTACGGATTGAGAACGCCATCGTCCAGAGACGCGATATCAGTTCAGACCGTCCGAACTGGACATTCAGTTCTGACGCAGGCGTTACGCAGGTGTACATCAGAGACCTGTCGCTGGCATACCGCAACGACAGAGACGGAGCCCAGGATGCGACGCAATTCAGAGTGTTCGAGGACGACTTCGTGCCGCCGCCACCGGGTGCCGGAATCAACATCCAGGGATTCATGTTCATGGATGATTTTGATCCGTTCGCCGTCGGTACGGACCCGGACGTCTTGATCAAAATCTCGCCGATGGAAAGGGAAGATCTCGAAATCACGGTGACACCGCCGATAGCGTCCAATCCGAGCAAGCCGGAGACCGTGTTAGGAACGGAAGACTCGGCCGTCATTACCGCCGACATAACTCCGGATCCGACGCGGACCCTCGAGTCGGTCGTGCTCTACTACTATACGTCCTCTGTGCCTGACACGATGTCGGTTGAAGGCAGTCTCTCGGGCAAGACGCAGGCGGCTGTCTACCAGTTCACGATACCTCCAGCAGCCGACGGCGATTTTGTGACCTACTGGATAATCGCCACGGACAACCTCGGGGCAGAGTCGCAACCGGTCAATGTCAGCTATCGCGTGCTTGGCAGCGGAATCACAACGATTGCGCATGTTCAGGAGACCGCCGACGGTGGTCCTGGTGCTGGCCCGTTTGCCGGGCTCACGTTGCCCATGAACATAACCGCGACCGTCGTAAGCCAGCCTGACTCGTCAGGATTATGGGCGATTCAGGATGACGAGGGACTCGCGCCCTGGAGTGGAATCCTCCTTCGCGATGGCGACACGAATGTGCAGACGTTGAAGCAGGGCGACGTGATCAATATCACGGAGGCGGAGATCGAAGAACGTTTCGACGTGACGCGACTCCGTAACATCACGATGACCGTCACAGGCACGGCTGTGCCTCCGGGTTACAAGTCCGTTCCGACGAGCGCACTGGTCGACGAGAGTGTTGCAGAGGCCCATGAAGGCATGCGGCTCAGGTTCGAAAACGTCACGATCGTCAGCATTGAGAGCTTCGGCGAATGGACGTTCTCATCGGACGGAACGGCCGAGAACGCTGTCAATGCAGACGACGCATCCGACGCATTCGGCAGCTCATTTGCTGGAGACACCTTCGCTCCCGACGACGCGGTTGCGTTTATCCAGGGTATCTGGTGGTTCTCCTTCGGCGAGTACAAGCTCGTCCCGGAGAGTTCGCTCGACATCGGTGGCATCAACGTCGCTAACGAGGAATTCGAAGTGCCTGGCGAGTTTGCGCTTGGCCAGAATTACCCGAACCCGTTCAACCCTTCAACGACGATTCAGTACAACATACCGGCAGCGTCAGTGGTCTCCGTCCAGGTATTCGACATGCTGGGCAGGAACGTTGCTACGCTCGTGGACGGCCAGGTCGCGGCAGGCACCCATACGGTGTCGTTCGATGCGCGCAACCTTGCGAGCGGCGTGTATCTCTATCGCCTCGAGGCGGCAGGAAACGTCATCAACCGTTCCATGATGTTGCTGAAATAGGGTCGAAAGACCTCGTCAAACCTTGCTGGTCGAGACGTCGATGTGCTGGTCGTGGCCTATGCCCGAAGCCGGCCATCGATGTCCCGACGGGCTCGGGATGACCTGGATACGGACCAGGAGGGGGCCCATGCGAAGGGCCTCCCTCCCACGGTCCTGTAGAGCAATGAAGACACTGAAGACACTGTCCCGCATCGCAATCCCGGTCGCACTCATGTGTCTGATCGGCGCTTGTGACAGCGACATCGCCGGAGAGAGACTGGAGAACCTCCCGCCAGAAACCGATCTGGCGGTTCGTGACTCCTCGCTCGTCGACAATCTGGAGTCCGGCGAACGTCTTACGAGCACCGTCGTCGTCTCGTGGACCGGTGATGATCCGGACGGCTTCGTTAGCTCTTTCGATCTCCGATTCTTCGCGTTCGGGGAGACACCGGCCAAGGATGACCTGTGGACCGGGACCACTGCAAACGACACACTCATCCTCCTGCCCATACCACCGGGCGAGAAATTCGCCAACGTCGTGTTTGAAGCGCGTGCGATCGACAACGAGGGACTCGTCGATCCCACTCCCGCCAGGACCGTATTCCCGATTCGCAACGCACCTCCCACGATACGTTTCAGCACGTTCGAGCTTGCACCCGACACAACTTTCGCCCTCTTCTCTTTTGCATGGGTTGCCGATGATCCGGAGGGTCCGGCCAATCTTGATCGAATAGACGTCAGTCTTAACGACAGCCTCAACTTTGTGTCGCTGCCGTCCGACGTCGAGTTCGTGACCTTTGTAGGTGACGTGGACAAGGCCGACATCGGGCAGATCGAAACGACCGCTCGCCTGTTCTTCGGCCGATCGTTCAGAGCCAGTGGCCTGGATGTACCCGGGCTCCGGCTTGGCCAGGACAACACGATTTACATTCGATCCGTCGACAAGACTGATACAACCAGTGCCGTAGAGTCCCACATGTGGCACGTAAAGAAGTCACGCGGCGATCTTCTATACGTCAACGACTATCGGAAATCCTCGTACAAGACTGTTCAGAACTTCCACGTTGCTCTGCTGCGCGACTATCTGCCTGAAGGCTATGCTATCGATTACTGGGACATCTCGACTCCCTTCGTCTCCGGTTCAGCAGGCGGTACGCCACGCTCGGGCCTGATTCCGCCGGCTCTCGATCCCACACTCAGGCAGGCGCTGGCCGACTACAATTATGTTTACTGGGTCGCGACGAGTACCACCGGCAATATTGCTGGCGACAACCTTCCATTCGTCGCAGGAGCGACCGACCTTTTCTTCGAACAGGGTGGCAAGATGATGGTGCACAGCCCGATAGCTCTTCCAGCGAATCCGGAGGATATCGTTGGAAATCCGGCGCTATTGCTCCTGCCGCTGTCAGGCCTTGTGTCGTTTCCAGACACCCTGCGACCCGCGTTGAGAATGAGCGTCAACTCACCAATTTCGCCGACGTCGGTCGTGCCGGGCCTGTCGGTGCAGCTTCCGGCCCTCAAATCCAGCGCCTTCTTCCTCAACACTCTGCCGTTCGAAGCCGAAGGAGCAAACGTCATTCCCCTGGCCGACGGCACATATTCTTACGTGACGCGCGTAGGCGGGCGGCAGGGCCCGTGGTTCGGGTCCTCCACGATTGCCTCGATCAGCGCCGACCGTCGAGTCGGACTCTTCGGGCTACCACTCGTAAACGAGCAGTCGGGTGCCCAGAACCTTGTGGGCGCGGACGGCGATGTCAATGCTCCAACCCAGGCAATACGGCTGATGTTGGAAAGCCTCGGATTTCCCCGAAGATGATGCACTCCATTCATAGCGGGTTTCTGGTAGCCACACGGCAGCTCATGCTGCTGGCGGCCCTGTTGGCTCTGGCAGGTCCGCTCGAAGCTGTCGCGCAGGGCAGTATCCGCGGAACCGTCACGGATGAGACATCGGGCGAGTCTTTGATAGGCGTGAACGTGATTGTCGTGGGGTCGGCCAAAGGAGCTGCTACGGATCTTCAGGGTCGCTATACGATTCCGTCAGTCCGGGGCGGACAGTATTCGATCAAGTTTTCCTACATCGGATTCGAGACCAAGCTGTTTACAGGAATAGCGGTTCGAGATGGAGCCGAAACGGTTCTCAATGCCACGCTCAACGAGTCGGTGCTATCGGCCGAGGATGAGATCGTCATTATTGGTGAGCGGCCCCTGCTCGACGTGGAGCAGTCGACGAGCACGTTCGCCATCACGAAGGAACAGCTGGAGGTGGCGCCGCTTCGCGACGTACAGTCCGCAGTCGCCACCCAGGTCGGTGTGATTCGTGACCCGACAGGCCTGTATATCCGTGGTGGTCGTGCGGAGGAAACCGGGTTCATGGTCGATGGCGTATCCGCAAAGGACCCCCTGGCGGGGACGGGCTTCGGTCTGGACATCGGATCCAACGCGTTCAGTGAAATCGAGGTTACGACCGGTGGCGTGGGAGCTGAGTTTGGAGACGTGACTTCTGGTGTCGTCTCTGTACAGACGCAGGACGGCTCCGACCGTTTTGCGGGCTACTTCTCTCACAAGAGAGATGGCCTCGGATTTAATAGCGATGGCCGCGCCAACTTCGGGGAGGACATCTACGAACTGAATGTCAGTGGTCCGATCGTCAAGGGCAAACTTCGTTTCTTCCTTTCGGGCCAGGTTCAGATCTCAGACGGCTTCACGCGCCAGACGGCCACGCCGGATCAGGTTCAATCGTCATTGATCGACGGCGACTTCTTCATGCCTCGTACCGGCAATCGCTGGAGCGGCATCTCAAAGCTTTCATACGATGTTCTGCCGGGGAAAAGAATCCAGGTCTCCTACCAGCGATCGCTAACGGTCAATCAGAACACCCGGATGTTGCAGGTCACTGGTAACGACGCCGTCGTAACGCCTGGATTCCAGTACGCGTTTGTTCTGGACCCGGATAATGCGAACACCTATACGCACGACAATATCATCGGCTATGTAAAGTGGTCTCACGTACTCAACGACCAGTCGTTCTACGACGTCCAGGTCAGCCGGCTTTTCACGAAACTTCGTTCGGACGCCAACGGCCGACCGTGGAGGCCGCTGAGTGTTGATACCGAGCTCGATCCCGAGAGTATTGTCACATATCCGGCCAATATCTTCGTCGGCGAAGACGGTCAACCGGTCAATCCCAATGCGCTGTTTGTGCTCCCCGGTCCGGGTCTAGTAAACAACGGGGGAATAGCGACACGATTCCACGATCACTTCGCGGAGGAGTACACGCTGCACGGTACGTACACTCGTTTTTCTGTCTCCAAGAACCACCGAACGACCGCCGGCATCGACGCCAAATTCAACGACTACCAGTGGATCGATGTGATACGACCGTGGGTCGGTGCACCGATCGGTGACGACGAAAGTGCGACGCAGACGAATCGTCTTGGTGAAAGCTCCGATATCTGGAGGGTAAAGCCGCGGCGTGGTGCACTGTTCGCCACACACCAGATTCGCTACCGGGGCCTGATCGCTAACGCGGGAGCACGACTGGAATACTGGGCGCCCGGCAAGTACGTCGATGACCTGATCGACGATGAGCGCGCTCCCATCCTGGACGGTATCCGGGAAGCTTACCGCAACGACACGTTCAAGCTGTTCGGACTTCGATACAAACTGCGACTGCTCCCGAAGATCAGAGTCTCCTTCCCCATCCAGGAGAACAGAGTCCTGTTCTTCAACTATGGACACTCGACGAAAGTCCCGCATCCAACGTTCGTCTACACCGGACTGGATCCGTTCTTTCAGGATCGGAGTTTCTTTGCGGACCTCGGCAATCCCAACCTTGACCCCGAGGTCGACATCTCATACGAGCTCGGGCTGCGCAATCAGTTCTCGAGCAACGATGTGTTGAACGTAGCAGCGTTCTGGCGCGACAAGTTCGACTTCATCACGGTCGAGAGTGTGATCATCAAGGATCCGACGGGACGGGAGACTACGCGAGCATTCAGAGTGAACGGTGATTTTGCGCGCGTCCGCGGCATCGAGGCGAGCTATCTGAAGCGCATCGGAAAGTGGTTTCAGGGGCAGGTGTCAGGGTCATTCTCAAAAGCAACCGGTTTGAGTTCGACGAATAACGATGCGCTCGCTCAGTTTCTGGCGCGCGGTGACATTGACAACACCTTCGAGACACCTCTGGCGTGGGATCGACCGATCGACTTGAAGGTGAACACGACGTTTTCGCATGACAGCGATCGGCCGCTGTTCGGGATCCCTGGCCTGAATCGGCTGAAGCTGTACGTGGCTGGCACGTTCCGTAGCGGCCAGAGATATACGCCGGTCGAATTCAAGGGCCGCGAGGTAAATCCGTTTACGGGAGAGCAGGACTGGAGACCGATCTACGAACGAAGCCAGGATCCTGCCGACCGGTTCTCCGAGATTGGAGATCCGTGGCTCTGGTTCGATCTGAACCTTCAGCGCAGGATAGATATCTGGGGCGGAGACCTGACGATCTCGCTTGAGGTAACAAATCTCTTTGACCAGAAGAATTCGATCATTGTCAATCCGGTTACGGGAACAGCCTATCCGGATGTTGACCCGTCGACGACAGACTTTGCTGCCTTGAGAGATGACCCGTCGTTCGATGTCGGCGCAGGCACCCGCGATCCGAGATACGAGGATCCCACTTCCGGCGGTCTTCCTCCCTTCAATCCCGCCCGCTTCCTTCCCCAGCGTCACCTGATGCTTGGGCTTTCATATCGATTCTAGTGACGAGACCAGCCAGACATATCTCAATCGTGGCCGTCCTTGCGCTGGCGGCGATATGCGTGTCGGACGCGACTGCTCAGATACTCCCGTCCTTCGGCGGCGACCGTGCGGGAACGTCGGGTTTCCAGTTTTTGAAGATCGCTGTCGACGGCAGGTCGGCGGCAATGGGCGAGACGGTGGTAGCAAATGCGAGCGATGCGTCGGCTCTGTTCTGGAACCCCGCCCTCGCGGCCAAGACAGAGTTCTTCCAGTTGAGCGCGAGCCACACCGCCTATTTCACCGATGTGAACATGGAGTTTCTTGCGGCAACTTTCAAACCGAAGGGCAGCAATTTCGCCATCGGTGCCAGCGTACAGACGTTGAGTTCGGGTGAGATGGATGTGACGACCGAGTTCCAGCCTTTCGGGACCGGGGAGACATTCACGTTCCGTGACCTGGCAGCCGGACTGACGTTTTCACAGAGCCTTACCGACCTGTTCAGTTACGGCGTCACGGCCAAATATGTCAGAGAGAGTAGCGCCGGTATTTCGACCAGCACGGTGCTCTTTGATCTGGGCATCTATTACGCGGTTGGAAATACGGGAGCCGCGATGGGTGTGGCGGTGCGGAACTTTGGTCTCGACGGAACACCGTCCGGTGAAATCGATCGCGTTGTGATAGGCAGCCCCGTGCCGGTCGTGGAGGACAAATTCGATAGCATCACGCCGCCAACGACGTTCCTCCTTGGTTTTTCGTATGAGCTTTTGCGCGGACAGGAGGCGAACGACCTGATTGTCTCGGCCCAGTTGAATAACCCGAACGACAACGCTGAGAATTGGAACGTGGGCGTCGAGTACATCTGGAATCAGATCCTGGTGCTGCGCGCAGGATATCGGTTCGGAATCGAGGAGTATGACATTCCGAGTTTTGGCGCCGGAATCAACATCCCGTATTTCGGACGGGATCTCAGGTTTGACTACGGATTCAGTCGCCTAACCAGACTCGGCACCGTCCATCGTGTAGGCTTGAACGTTTCACTTTGAGTTGGAAGAACGCAACGACATGGCAATGACGATACGCCGGACAAGACATGGACGGATCCGCTATGTGGCGGCTGCTGCCCTTGCGCTTGTTGTACTCGCAGGTTGCGATGCGATCTTCGGCTCGAAATCAGATGACACGACCGAAGAGATCTTCGACGCCGGAAGATCGGAGCCGGGCCTCTTCAATGAGGTGGAGTACGTGGCGCTCGTCCCGTTCTTTTCGACAGGCGGCGACGGGATGCCGCTCGTCGAACCCAGCGATATCTATTTCGGATACGACGAGTTGATCTATGTGACGGACAGCAGAGGGCTGCACGTCCTCGACCGAGCCGGGCGGCCCGCCAACTTCATCTCCATACCGGGAGGAGCCACATCGGTAGTCCAGGACCGCAAGCTCAACGTGTATGTCACCGCGAAGCGAGACACATTCCTGAACGGACGCACGTGGACTTTGCCGGTTGTAGCGCGATACGCGGGCGTAACGACGGGGCTGCCCCGACTGGACCTCCGCCTCTGGCACCCGTTCGACGACGACTCGCGAAAGTTCAGTCTTCCGGACCCGCTCGACACCGACGAGGGGGTAGCATTCACCGGCGTCGCGATCCTGTTCAACAACAACATCTATGTATCGCGGCGTGGACCGGTCAACAACGAACGAAGTGTCATCTTGCCGCATAACGCTGTCCTGGAGTTCACGTTCGACGGTATCAATACGCAGTCACTGCCTTTGAATCCGCTTCGAGACGGTCTCCGGAGTTCGCTGAATCCCGCGGACGTCATGACGTTCGTGCAACCGCCGCAGCGTGATTTCTTTGCGGACAGCAAGAACCTTGTCGTCGTCCAGGAAGCCAATCCAGGACAACGGCTTCGGTTCAATGTGCTTTCCATTCTCGCGGTCGTGACCCCCGACGGCATTTCATATGAGCCCGACACGCGAAAACTGCAGGTGGTTGGCGACACGACTCGCGGAGACGGATTTCTGTACGAGGAGTTCAAGTTTGAACGACCATCGGATGTTGCGTTTGCAGGCGACAACACCCAGTACTGGTTCGTTGTCGATGCGGCGAAGGACAGTTTGTTTGTTTTCACGACCGGTGGCGTTGAGGGTGTGGCTCCCCCGGCAGGGGCCCGCAGTACAAAACCGGTCGTCGTCTCGTTCGGCGGAACGGGCAGCGGCTCGCGCCAGTTCAATTCCCCGGAGGGTGTCGCGTACGGTGATCGAATTGTCTACGTAGCGGACACCGGCAACAACCGCATTTCGAGATTTCGACTAAACACAGATTTTGAGTAGCCAGCCCCACGATCTGCCCCAGCGGCGCCGCATCTCCCGGCTGGTAATTCTGTGTATCACGATTCTTCTGGCGACTGCGACCGCAATCGCGAGCGCAGCTCAGACGGTACCCGACAAGGGCACGGAAGCAGCTTTTGAGTTCGCCACCTGGAACATTGAGCAGTTCGGGAATACCGGCGGCGGGCCGTCCAACGAGGCGCGTCAGCTAACGAATGCGGCGACGATCATTCGCGAATCCCAGATCGACCTGTGGGCCGTGCAGGAGATCGCCGATGAGTCTGCCTTCAACGATCTTGTGAACGAGGTGGGAGCGGGATACGAGGGGCGTCTTGCGCCAACGCCTTCCAGTCTTCGAGTGGGCTACATCTTCAAGTCCGACATTGTTAGCGCGTTGTCTGTCCAGGAAATACTGACGCAATTCGATTCTGATTTCGCCGGCAGACCTCCGTTTCTTCTCCGGGCCAGGATCAGTCTGCCCGACACCGCCATGACGGTCACTTTCATTACGATTCACATGAAAGCCTTCGATGACCAGTCATCCTACGAAAGACGGGTTCGTGCCTCGGGCTATCTCAAAAATCACATCGATTTTTCCAGTCTCTTTGACGATCCTGTAGTCATCCTGGGTGACTACAACGATCTTCTTGAGGGATCCATCCGCGGCGGCCTTCCGTCACCGTACGCGAACTTCGTAAGCGATGAGGCCGGCTATCTAACCGTGACCCGCACATTTCACGACGACAACACGAACACGTGGTGCGGCAACGACAACTCATGTCGGAGTGGATCTCCTATCGACCACATCGTGATTACCAACGAGGTCTTTCCGGTGTTCAAGTCAGGCAGTCAGGCTCCGCTGAATGAGTTGCTGTCGGACCCCGCTTATGTCTTCACAACGTCCGACCATCTGCCCGTCATGGGACGCCTGGCCCGACCCTCCCCGGTTGGGATTGACGTGCCGGCTGTTCCCCGGCGCGGATCGCAAGAGACCGCCCTGTACCCAAATCCGGTGCATTCCGGAGGGCAGCTGACTCTCCGGGCCGACGATCCGGTCGCTCTGCTGATCGAGGTGTTTGATGTGCTTGGTCGGAGGCGATATGCCAGATTGTCTCTTCAATCAGGCGGGACTCACATCCTTCCAACCGACGAACTCGGCAGCGGTGTTTATTTCGTGCGGACAACGTCCAGTAGCGGGACGTCGCACGTTCTAAAACTCATTGTCACGCGCTGAGTCTGGTGCGATCGTCGAGTAGCGTGGCTGCGAATTCGCGGCCCAGCCGCTTCGAACAAATCCCTGGCACCATTCTGAGTAAAGAAAGAAGCCCCGACCGAACAATCGGCCGGGGCTTCACAACACCCGTCATAGCACAAGGTGGACTCTATTCGGATTGACTAGTTGTCGGTCGTCTTCTGGTTGTACTCGAACCAGATCAGCATGGCGTCAACGTGTTTTCCGAACGGGCATCCCGCTTCTCGATATTCGTCGAGAGCCGTCCTGAAAAAGGTCGACAGAAAGCGGCGCAAGTGCGGTGAATTGCCACGTTGCGTACTACTCTCGTGGCCATAGTTCTCGTTGGTCATGCTTATCTCGTCTGGGTCTGCGCGACAACTGATGGTGTTATCGGCGAGACGAGGTATTTCTATAGGTCCGAAGACCAGTCGAAAAACGGCATTTGAGATGCCGGAGGGGCGCGTGAGCGCCAGGCAGGGCGATTTCGAGGGCATTGACATTCGGGAGCCGGGAACGACGGGAAAGGACCTCGTAGCCTCTGCCCTGCGCCGAATTTAGCGGCAAAAGAGTGCGGCGCACCGTCATGTCAGAGACAATCCAGTGCGCCGCAGCAAGTCGCTGAAGGGGGGCCAGCGACTATTCAGTTCCGGTCAGACTAGTCAGCCAGGTGCAAGAAGGCCTTGACCGCCTCGTAGTCCGTCAGGTCGATGCCGGCCTTGGACATGGGGAATCCGTCGATCACAACCGCCTTCATCTCCCGATCCGGCATGTCTTCCAGACTCACGCCTTCTGCGGATGCCTCGTAGAAGACCTCCAGAAAGCCGTCGTCGTATCCGTATCCGAACGTCACGAGGAAATCCACAGCTTGGATGTCAGGATTATCGAATCCGAAGGTGTAGGGCAGCGCAGTCCATGTCCCCTGCTCGCGAAAGAACACAAGAACAGCTCCTTCGTCGACGACGCTCGGCGTGATACCGGGAACGTCAAACTGAGCAGACGCTACCTTGCCGTTGATGATGGCATCCGCCATCGTGAAGTCGAAGTTCAGAGAGAAGACGTTTGCGTTGCCGTCCCGTCCGTCCAGCCCGCGCGGCCCAGGAGGCCCTTGCTCAACTATCGTTGATTCACAGCCCACCATGAGGACCATCGCGAGCGCGCCCAGTATACTTGTTATTGCAGTGCGCATGATGTTCACCTTTCTTTGATTCACGTTGATCGCAGTCCCGGCGTTAGTCCTGTGTACACCCATTACAAATCGCAGTCCACGAGCCGACCTGCATGCGTAACGCGTGTTTCAGCCTCAAAAGGAACGAATAACACCTTCAGTCGTGTCTACTATTGTGGTCGGTCCCGGTCAGGTACCGGGTCGTTACGTCATGTTCGAACGACCGCATCAGCTTGAACACAAACCGTAATTTCGCAGCACCGCATGCGCCAACACCCGACCGCCCGCCGTGTCGTCATCGATTCCGAAGCCCAGGACCTGACGATCACCTGGAGCGACGACCACGAAACCGTCTTTCCGCTTGACGGATTGAGGCGAGCCTGTCCGTGCGCGACGTGCGTGGGGCACGAGAACATGGGTCGGCTCCCCGATCCCGAGATATTCCAGCTTCCTGGCTTGATGAGATGGGAGAATCTGAGGCTTGAGCCGGTCGGCAACTATGCGCTGCGCCTTGCATGGGACGACGGTCACAACACCGGCATCTACACGTGGGAGAGGCTCAGGTCGATGTGTCCCTGCGAAGAGTGCACGGCACGGAGCGCCGCGATCGAGTGACGATCACAGTCTCACGATGTGGGCGTCGGCCAGATGCACCACCTCATCGGCAAGCCATTCGTGACAGGTGAAGAACACGATCTGGCGGGATTCGGACAGCTCAGATAGAAGCGCGCAGGCCGCCCGACGGCGTGTCGCATCCCAGTTGACCAGCACCTCGTCAAGAAACATCGGCAGACGGTCCCCGCTCGAGTCCAGGTGGTCGGCGAGACCGATGCGCAGCGACAGGTAGATCTGGTCCAGCGTGCCTCTGCTGAGCGGCTCGCCCACCGGGACTCGCCGGCCGGAGTCCGCTTCCAGAATTGATAGTGAGCCATCCTCTTCGTTGACCTCGATGTTGCTGTAGCGCTTGCTCGTCAGGCGCCCCACGATGGTGGAGGCACGTCGGATCACATCGGGTTGGTGGCGGTCGCGGAACCGGGCATCGGCATTACGGATGATCCCGGCCAACAACATGAGACGGTCCCTGTCGGTTCGAAGCTGCTCAAACTCCGCCTCTATCATTGACACTTCGCTCTCGACATCAGCTACCGTCTTCTGTTCGAGCAGGGAGTTCATGCGCGTCTGCTGTCGCGCTTTCTCCGCGTGGTACTGCTGCAGTGCGCGGGACACCTCCTCGAGGTCGGCATCCACGTCTGGTTGATCGTCACGCATCGACGGTAGCTCGCCCTTCGCCTCGTCGATCTCAGCCGTGATGGACACCAGTTCGGGATAGCCCATCTCCAGTTCTTCCCGGATGGCAGTGACCCGCTCAGCGGCCCGCATCCTGTTGGTCGCCCGTTCAATCCCGGCCAGAACGTCTCCTCCACCTACCTCTGCGAGGCGCACCTTCAGGTCGGTCTGCTTGTGGTTGAGATCCGCCTGTCGCGAGAGCAGCTCGCCCAGCTTCTCGCGTCGTTGAGGCAGACTCCTTTCGGCTTCCTCTGCGGCCACCGTGCGCCTCTCAATCTCTTGCAATCGGTCGAACAGTCGCCCCATCTGCACTTCGGGCACTTCATCCGCGACGATGCCGGCCGTCACGAGCAGTTCCGACAACGTTCGCGTCTCCTCCGCCAATTTCGTTTTCAGCAGATCGGCCGCCGCCTGCTCGGCTTCAATCTCATTGAGTATGGACTGCAGTGTCTGAATGTCGCCAACCAGTTCGACGTCAGGATCTGATTTCCGGACCGACCCCAGAGGAAGGTCAGCGAGTATGTTGTGTACCAGTCCGCGAGCCTGCTGCGCTGCTGCGGAAGCTGCTGCGTCGGCCTGCGAGTGACCATCCACGCTTTGGGTTGGACTCGCCAACGACTGGAGGACAAAACCGGCTCCCACGGCTGCGACCGCGATGGCCGGTCCCCAGACGACCGGCTCTCCCAGCACGACGCCGACCACCCCGATGATCAGCCCCACAATTAACACGGCCCACCAGACCGGGCCTGATGCCGTAGATGGCCGGAGGGCCACACCCTCGAGACGGGCTCGTACGCGTTCCAGCTCGTCTCTCGACCTTGCGTATCGGCGCAGTGCCTCCCGCAGATCCGGAATGGAGATCGCACGAACGGCGGGTTCGATATCTGTCGTGCCGGGATCCGGCACCAGGCGTGCCACAGCCTCGTCCTGCCGCACTGCGAGACGCTTCAGCTTGCTCTCTATCTCGTCGACCTGAAGCCTGCGCTGTGTGAACAGAGCCAGTCGCGAATGCCACGTACGAATCTGCGGTGCGAGTGCACCGACCTGCATGTCTGCTTCGGATAAGGAGTTGGCCATCGCTTCCCGGGTTCGAATCTCGTCCTGAAGCGCGGTCACTTCGGCGTCGACGTCCTGTAGCGCGAGCTGGATGCCCTCGAGGTGTTTCTTCGGATCGGCCGGAATGCACTTGAGTTCTTCGAGATTGCCGGCGACGCCCGCAAGGTGCTCGATGCGATCGAGGCGCGCCTTGACAGGAAGCAGCCGCTCCAGTCTATTTTTCGTCGACCTGAGTTCGCGTCCCTTCTCGTCCGTCTCAAGAATCTGCTGGCTGATCTGGAGGACCTGTCGGCTCAGCGTTCGAATTGTGGCATCTCGTTCGCGAGCCTCGCGCGCCTCACGGCGCAGTTCGCGCAGTTGATCACGAAGACCCTGCGCCCGGGTCTTCCCGCGGCGATCCGAGCGCCACAGCTTTCTGGCTTCGGTCTCGATCTCCTCGATCACCTCCCTGCTGATCCTGAGGGTGTCGAGGTTAAGACCACCAAGCAACCGATCCTGAATCGAGTTCCAGGCCCGCCCCGACACCTGCACCATATCCTGCAGGGAGAGCGCATAGACTGCCTCGAACACCTCTCTTGACACATCGCCCGTGATGCGCAACGGACGGTTGCGAATGGACTCACGAGTGCCAAACAATCCCTCTGAACCAACCGAGAGTACGCCCTTCGGCGTGCTTTTCAGATGACGTTCGACGGTACACAACGAGTTGCCGGATCGGAACACCATCGTACCGCCGATGCGTCCGCCTTGCGCTGGTCGATACGGATGCTTGCGCGCATCCGCCGGAATGAAGCCGTACAACATCGTCGCCATGAACTCGAACACCGTCGACTTCCCGGCTTCGTTCGGGCCGAGAATCACGACCAGCGGATGGCCGAGGTTGTCGATGGAGTACTTCTCAAACTGGCCGAAGCCCTCGATATCACAGCTCCGAATCTGCATCAAATGACGCCTCCATCGGTCAGGAGCCGCCGGGCCGCCTCATCCTCAATGCCGGTCAAAAGCTCTTTCAGGTACTGGAGGCGCTCCGGCTCCGTCCCCACGGCGCGGCCGGGCGGATCTGGCGCCAGTTTCAGCAGCGCCGACGGATCACTTCGCAGTTCGTCGATCAGCGCCAGGGTCTCTCCCAACAGGTGGGGTTGGCCGCGATGCGCGTTGATATCAATCGGTGACACAAGCTTCTCGGTCCTGATCTCCACGGCCATTACGGAAAGCGCGTCGGCGACCAGCTCCTCCAGTTCTTCCCGCCGATCGGTATCCCTCAGATCCGGCTCCAGTGGGCATGGACCCTGCATGTCGAGCACGACAATCCAGTCGTCCGCCGCACTCTGTCGGCGGATGGCCTCGAACTCGTCGCGGACACGGGTCTCGAGTTCCGAAGCGTTGGAGATGGAAGACAGATCTTCCGGCGAGAGATGGTACCACTCAACCGGCGACAGCGGCACAAACTCTGTCAGTGCCGGCTTTCCGCGCTCGACCCTTGCCACGATAGCACCACGGGGGCCCGTCTCTCTTGGATTGCGCCCCACAATGTTGCCGGGATACCATGCGTTCGCCTGGTCATCGACCTGCTGCCGCGTATGCACATGCCCCAGGGCCCAGTAATCATACCCGGGTTTCCTCAGATCGTCTACCTCACACGGCGCGTAGCGGTCATGAAGCTCCGTTGATGCCGCGGACGTTACGATTGTATGAGCCAGGCCTACCCAGGGTGTGGCACCGGACGAGGTCGGAAAGCGGGTGATCAGATTCTGTTCCTCGCGAGCGGTCTCGTGACCGGCGCCGACCACGTACCCGACGGGATTGCCTGTCTTCGACCGGATCTGGACGGCTTCGGGCTCTGCTGTGCGGAACACATGGAAGCCGTCCGGCCACTCCATGCCTGCTGCCCGGGTGCGCATCGATGCCGGATCATGGTTGCCGGTTGCGTAGAATCCCGGAATGCCAGCATCCACGAGCCGATGTATCTGCTCGAAGATCAGCCGTTCAGATGTGAAGCTGAGCAGCTCGCCGTCAAACAGATCACCCGCGATGAGGACCGCATCGACCCGCTCGCCGATGGCAAGATCAATGGCGCGGACGAGCGCGGTGCGGATGCTCTCCCGCAGCCGCTGACGAACCGTTGCCGATCGACTGGCAAAGATCGTGTCGAGGTGCACATCGGCTAGATGGAGAATCTTGAGCATTAAACTAAATGAGTTGACGGTAGCGGACTGGCTGACGTGCCCTGCCTGATGCAGTTACGACATCATGCTGACAAACCTGCCCTGCTCGCTCAGCCACAGCCCTGCATCGATCACTTCTTCCCCGATGATGTGGGTCCATGCATCGGAGTAACTTTTTAGCTGATCGCCATAGTGAGCCATCAGGGCCTCGACATCCTTCTCAGTTTGAGTATGGTGAGTCTTGAAGTCTACGATTCTCCACCCCGCGGCGTTGCGGAACACGAGATCGATTGTGCCGCGAATGATGTTAGCCGAATCGCCGTCAATCGGGTAGGCGAAAGGGACCTCGGAATACACTTCAGGTGCCTCCATAAGTTCTCGCCACAGGTCGGAATCACGAAGCATTTGCAGTTCCTTCAGTACCTGTTTCGACTGAGCACGAAGACTGTATGAGTCGGCGATCGATTCAACGTATGCCTTCTCGTTGGCCGGCAGCACGCCGTTGATGGCCGCCTCGACTACCTCGTGCAGAAGGGTGCCGTAGTCGGCACCACGTCCGCCGATAGCAAGGTCCTCGAGCGATTCCGCAGGATCCTGACCCGTGACGGACTGAATCGTGTAGCCTGGCTTCGACAGTGCGTCCCATTGAGCCTTGATTCCGGCCAGATGCTCCGTGACATCTGCGACGGATTCGGCACGCAAGCGTTTCCCGCTGCCAGGCTTCGCCGACGCCTCGGTGACCGATGCGAGTGTGGGATACAGACGACTCCACGGACCTTTGTCACTCGACGGATACTGACAGACTACCAGTTGTTCGCGGGCCCTTGTGGCAGCAACGTATGTCAGCCTGAGCCCCTCCGCTTCTTCATACCGCTCTTCGTCCTCTACCGCCTCATCCCATCCGAGTGGCTCGGCAATCACCTCGCCCCAGCTCCCGGACCGGCTGACCGATACCACCATCGACAGCATGTCCACGTCGTCACTGCGCGAAACGTGCTGGGAGACTGAATGCGAGTGCGACTCGTAGGCGTCGGCAAGGATTACGACGTCGGCCTCCAGCCCTTTCGCCTGATGGAGATTCATGATCCTGACGACGTCCTGCCTGCCGACGTCGAGCGTCATCTGCTCGTACTGGTAGTACCTGTCGGAGATGACCGCGCGGAGCTCGTTGACGACTTCGCTCCACGTGATCCCGTCTGATTCCCATTTTCGAACCAGTGACAGGACGCGCAACAGGTTTCCGACCCGCGTCGAACCGCTTTCTCGTGCTGCCGCAGATGCGAGCAGCCCGACACGATCCATGATTCGTTCGAATGCCGTGGCAACCGGATACTGCATGAGGTCGTCGCGAGCCCGGCTCAATGCATCGAACGCTGCCCGAAGCGGTGTTTCAACGTCTGGCGGCAATCCATCCGGAACGGCTCGGGTGCTCCGGAATCTCCCTCCGGCCACGCGAAAAGCATACAGGTCATCGTCGCCAAGACCGACTAGCGGTCCGCGCAAATAGGAGAGCATCGCAACTTCGTCTGCCGGACGACGAATCGCCTCCATCATATTCACAAGCGCCGCCAACTCCTCCGACATCCCCAGGGAGTCACCGCCCACAATGTCGTATGGAATCCCGCGCGCCTCCAGTGCCGCGGCGTATGTCGTCAGATATTTCCGACGACGCGTGAGCACCATAAATGCCCCGGCGTTTCTTGTCGGAACGCGGCCCTCCGATGCACTGGTTTCACTCTCGATCAAGTCTGCGATCCGGCCCGCCTCATTTGCCACAATTGCAGCTTCGTCGTTCCTACCAATCTTGTCCGTTGTAATCTTGAATACACGATCGGCCGAGGAAGTCGACGTGCGGGCTGCATGGAGTGCGTCGTACGACGCCTGATATCGCGGGTCCTGGGCTTCAAAGAGCGGCGCAAATGCTTCGTTGAGCCACTCGCACAACGAGTTCTCAGAGCGAAAACTGGACTTAAGCCTGACCGTCCGACCGCCGGACTCCAGAATCTGTTCACGCACCTGCCGGAACACTTCGATGTCCGCCCGGCGAAAACGATAGATGGACTGCTTCTCATCACCCACGACAAACAGACGCCCTGGGATTGGCAGCAACTTGCGCCAGTCGGTCTCGGCAGTGTCAGAACCGACGAGATACGAAATGATCTCGGCCTGAAGCGGATCGGTATCCTGAAACTCATCAACAAAGAAAGCTTCGAACTTGCCCTGAAAGAAGCGGCGTGCGCCGGACGAGTCCCTCAATAACCTCGCAGAGAGTACCAGAAGATCGTGGAAGGTGACAAGTCCGTTAGCACGGCGGTGGGCTGCAAAGCGGCCGACCAGATCGTCCATCAAGGGCGCGATGATTCCGTAGACGTACTGTCGCCACTCCGTCAGGGCCGGATCAACGACGTGCTCGGCGAGACCAGCCACGATCTCGTTCTTCACCGTGCTCGCCACGTTCTTGTCAGGCCAGCGCTTCAGCGTGATGCCCTTCAGGCCCCTGCGGTACACCTTCAACAGCTCCGCCTGGTCAGCAAGCCCATGGACTCCGCGGTGCCTCTTTATGTGATTGGCGAGATCCAGCTGATCGAGGAACGTGTCCCTGTCGTCAGGAATCTTTCCACCGAGTAAATCCATGACCGCGTCCACGGCTTGCTGTACCTGATCGAGCGCCGTGGACAGGTCCGGCTCCTCTTTTCGCGCCGGGCCCAGTGCGAGATCCGAGTTCTCGGACCGCGTGACAAAGAAGTCATACAGATCGCGAACATCCACGCCTAGTTCGGACAGTTGGGCAATTCGAGGATCTCCGTCAGCATAAAGTCTCTGAAGCTCCTCGTTCCAGTAGTGTCGCCACAGTATGGTGACGTCGTGTTCGTCGACTTCGGTGAAGTCAGGCCTCAGGCCTACGTCCAGTGGTCGCTCCCTGAGCATGCGGGCGCAGAACGCGTGGATGGTCCCGATGAACGCGCGGTCAATCCTTCGAAGCGCGTCACGTGCGACCGGGCTCGTCTCCGCGGCGTCTCGCAGCCTTTCGGCGAACCGTGCACGCATTTCGCCCGCCGCCATCCGCGTGAAGGTAATCGCGACCAGGGAATCGACGTTGACCTTACCGGCCACCACGCCGGCCACCATCCGTCGAATTAGCGACTCTGTCTTTCCCGTACCGGCACTGGCTACGACCACGATGTTCGTGTCGAGATCTTCCTCAATGATGCGCCTTTCCTCTGCATCCGGAAGCTCGTGCTCGTCCAGCCAGGTGACGATTTGTGATGTATCTACAGGGTCAGCCATTGTTGCAGATCATTCAGTACTTCGCCCGGTACAGACGATTCCATGGCCGCGTCAAGCATATCCCGGTCGCGGCGTTCTTTCTCACAAACCGTCCGGAAATCACAGAACCGACAGGGAGAGACCTTTTTGTCAATGCGTTGGTAATGCAGGAACGCACCGTGCTCGGCCATCGAAAGCAGCGGACCGAGACGTCGAGCGAGCTCGTCGCGGCCCGGAACGGCCTGCGCAATTCGTCTGCCACTCTCCCGCTCACTGACAAAGAAGTATCCGGAGCGGTCCACGTCGAGGTGAGTCGGCAGGCCATTGATCAACTCCTGATATGCCAGCGCGTAGAGCGCCCACTGAAGCTTCTCACCGTCGAACAGGTCTGATCGCGAGAAGGGCGCCGCCGAGCCGGTCTTGTAATCCCAGATGACAAAACCATTTCGAGTGACATCCACCCGGTCGATGCTTCCACGAAGCGAGATGTTGAGGCCATCGCCAAGTTCCAGCACCACTGGACTCGGATATCGCGGCGATCCATCGGAATAGCCGAAGCGAAGCTCAAACTCCAGCGCCTGCACGTAGTCAGACGCGGAGTCGGCGGCGAGGAAAACATCCATCGTACGCTTCAGACGACCGACGTCGGCCCGGTACGACAATTCGGTTTCCGGCGGGATTCGTTTTCGCGCTTCCGATGCCGCCAATTCGACGAGGGCGTGCATGTCATTCCGGTCGCGTTCGAGATCGGGACGGTCGCCCTGGTCCTTGTGCTGCTTCATGAAATCGCACAGCATCTCGTGAACGACGCTGCCGAAGTCGCGGGGGTTCAGCCATCGGTGATCGTCGTCGTCCGCATCGTCAAGGGGTCTCACTCTGAGGACGTCGCTCAGGAAATACCTGTAGGGACACGACGCGATTCGCTCGAGTCGCGACGCCGACAGAACCTCACCGTTCGTGAGCGACAGTTCGGGCCGTGCTTGACCGAGGTATCCGTCGAAGCGCGTGATCCCGGGCGACAATCTATGACGTTGCGCTTCCGCTCCAGCCGCGACGAGTGGATAACGCTGCAGTAGCGCCTCGCCGACACGGTCGACATCTCGCTGGGCGATCCAGATTTCGCTTTCGGTCATGGCTTCCGGCAGCGTGAATGACGGCGCGTACCTGGGTGGATTCTCCATGTCGAGATCTTCCCGGCATTGCGCAACAACCGACGACGCGTATCGCTCTCGGCCGTCGATCAGGTCGAAGCGATTGGCAACGAGCGTCGCCTTGCCGGGGATCGAGCCGAGAAATCGCAGCAACTGCCAGACTCTCTCTCCGGGCCGATTCTGATTCTCTCCCAGTTCAGGCGAGATTTCACGACGATCGTGATCGGGAATGAGAGGATCCTCGGTCGCGCCACCTGGAAACATTCCTTCGTCCAGGCCGACGACAAATGTTACGGGTCGCCCCGAGTAGCCTGCTCTCGAGACCGGCACCGCATATAGATGACCCTCCTGCGCAGCCGAGATACCCACACGGTGACGACGCATCAGGCTTGCCAGCATCTCAGCAACTTCTGCGGGCTGACCATCCAATTCGATATCCGAAAGCGCGTACAGCCGATCCAGGATGGACTCGAGCGCGCGCGCGTCCGTGTCGCTGCCACTTCGGAAGAACGTCTTCAGGAAGCGAATGGTCGCTTCGGCCAGATCGGCGACCGTCGAATGACGTTCGGGCACGAGGTCCAGGATTCTTTTTACCTCTGCCTCATGATGGTCGACCCGCTCGAGCCGATCCGTGATCGCCGTCGTGTGGGAAGTGGTTCTCAGGCGGTCCCGTACCGCCACGCGCTCGCGTTCAAAGGCCGCGACGTGCTCTTCCCTGCCCTTGCGTGCCCGTCTCGACTGCAGGATCTCCGCAAGTTCCTGTGCCGTCGCTTTTGATCCACGGATGGAGATCAATCGAGACCTGAGCATGTGGATCAATACCGGGGCGTCCAGATCCCGGGCCACCCAGCGCAAGAAGCCGC
>JABDKH010000276.1 GCA_013002345.1 Rhodothermales bacterium | reverse complement strand
GTAACAGCGGCGAGCTGCTGCGCGTTCAGCTCGCTTTCGTAGTCGATCGCGAGTGACGTGACTTCCGGGGCGGCCTCCGGCCTTAGAACTATCCGGCGCGGCATACAGTCAATTGCATAAATGCGGAGCGTGAAGGCAAACGCGGCGCTGCGGCACCGGATTGAAACGGCTATACAGCCCTGTCTACGAACAATACGACAGCCACGTTTCCCTCGGTCGTTGTTGGCTTACGAGACACTTTCTTCATACCTTTTTAGGTCCCCCCAGTACCCTTACGCTCACGTACGTCGCGTTCGACCCGGGACTATCGGGAATGAGTCGCGGTCCCGATTCCCCCGCCTCGAGCCGGCATTGCCACCGGCAAATGGTCTTTGATGGCTAAGACAATCGCAGTCGCAAACCAGAAAGGCGGCGTTGGGAAAACTACCACGTCCGTCAATCTGGCATGCTCCCTGGCAGCCACTGAGCACCCGACGCTCCTCATCGACTTCGACCCGCAGGCGAACGGTACATCCGGCGTCGGTATCGACTCGCGCACAGCTCTTCGGACAAGTTACGAGGTCCTGATAGGATCCTCGAGCCTTGATGATGCGATCGTGTCAACGGATATGCCGTTCCTCGACGCCGTTCCCAGCCATATCAATCTCGTCGGAGCGGAAATCGAGATGGTTGACGTGCCGGATCGCGAGCGCATCTTGAAACGCGCACTGGGGCGAATCCAGCACACGTACGACTTTATCATCATTGATTGCCCTCCGTCGCTCGGTCTTTTGACCCTCAACGCGCTGACCGCAGCCGATTCCGTCCTGATTCCGGTGCAAGCCGAGTACTACGCGCTGGAAGGACTCGGCCAATTACTCAATACGATCAAAATCGTCCGACACAATCTGAATCCGGATCTGGAGATTGAAGGCGTGCTCGTGACCATGTTCGATACGCGCCTGCGACTTGCCAACCAGGTCGCGGACGAGGTCCGTCGCTATTTCGGGGATCGTGTGTTCCGGACTATTGTCCAACGAAACGTCAGACTCTCGGAGGCACCAAGTTTTGGAAAGCCGGTGCTGCTGTACGATGCCACGAGCACCGGGTCCCGCAACTACATTGGGCTTGCAAAGGAAGTTCTGCATAACAACAGGCGGATGCTGGAGAGTGAGAGTCAGATTTCCGAGACGGTCCAGCCGAATGCCGATTGAATCAGGAACCCTGGTACAAACCAAACAGCACGCACAGCATGGCGACTAAGAAAGCAGCCCTTGGCCGGGGTCTGGATGCATTGATCTCGATCGATCGACCAATCGACGGGACGTCCGGCGAGGAATCGACCGGATCGAAGATGTATGACTTTGAGGATCGTTTGCGGCTCGTGGGACGCGTAGCCGAAATCGAAGTCGAGAGGATCAAGCCGAATCCTTACCAGCCCCGCGACTCCTTTGATGAGGCCGGTCTCGAAGAGCTGGCCACCTCGATTAAGCAGGTTGGCATTGTTCAGCCGATTACCGTGCGAGCGGTCGGAGGTGGAAGATTCGAGCTGATTTCGGGCGAACGGAGGCTCAGGGCTGCTAAGCTGGCCGGTCTCGCCCGCATTCCTTCGTACGTCAGGCAGGCGGATACTGAGGAAATGCTGGAGATGGCCATTGTCGAGAACATCCAGCGCGAGGAGCTCAATCCGATTGAGATTGCTCATGGATATGAGCGTCTGATTGACGAATGTGGTCTGACCCAGGAACAGGTATCCGACAAAGTCGGCAAGAGCCGTGTGGCGGTGACGAACACGCTGAGGCTGCTCAGGCTGCCTGCGTACATCCAGTCGCTGATCAAGCTCGGCAGTCTCACAGCGGGTCATGCGCGGGCTGTCGTGACTATCGAAGATGAGCCTCTTCAGCGGAAGATCGTGGAAGTCGCCGTTCGGGAGGGCCTGTCGGTGCGAGAGGTCGAGCGCAGGGTCCGATCGCTGCTCAAGCCCCGCGAAAAGACTACGGCACCAACTCAGAAGGCCGCGAACCGCGGTGTGGATCCGAACATGCGGGCCGTCACGGATCGACTTCGATCCCGATTCAGTACCCAGGTTCAGATCCGACCCCACGGATCGGACGATTCCGGTCGTATCGAGATCTCGTACTACTCTCGGGAGGACCTCGAACGACTTATCGAGGAGCTCCTGCTCTCCTGAGCCACCTGACGTGCCCGTGGCAATACACCGGCTGATACTCTTGCCCGCCAGGACTCGAGGGTGGATTCGAGCGGTGACCGTCGTGGCGGTCCTGCTTGCGGTATCGACGACGACATATCCGGCGGTCGGTCAGTTGAGCTCGCAGGCGACCGACGCCCCGTCAGGAGACCACAGCCCCGGCGGCGCGCTCTGGCGGGCGTTCGCGGTACCCGGTTGGGGACAGGTCTATAACCGCCAGTTCGTCAAGCTTCCCTTCCTGTACGGCGCAATAGGCGGTCTTGCATTCCTGGCGTCTGATCTCAACGGCGACTACCGATTGTACCGACGCGCCTACCTGTACAAGTCGTACCAGGAACTGGTGGAGTCTGGACAGTTGACGGAAAATCCGAATGAGACGCTAAAACCGTACTATGACGAGCTGGCGGCCAGATTCGGCGCGATTTCGTCCTCCCCACTGCGCGACAGGCGCGACAATCTCAGGCGGAACCGTGACCTTTCGTTCGTTGGCATCGGCTTAGTGTATGGACTATCCGTGCTGGACGCCTACATAAGCGCTCATTTGCTCGATTTTGATGTCGATGAAGACCTGACCGTGTTCATCAGACCGGTACCCTACGGTCTTTCCGCAAATGTGAAGATGCGCTTCTAAACCACGCAAACGCCACCTGGACAAGAAACAAGTTTGTTGACACGTACATTCAAGGGGGTCTTAACTTCTTGCCCGAAGTTCTCGGGGTCGCACGCCAACGGCGCGTGTGCCGTCGACGCCCTACGACTTGTGGGCCCAGGCCAGGCCAGATTCACGACAACGGCCGAAAGTCGCGCCAATCCCTTTCATTCACCCCGGACATGCCGATGACCGACGGCGACAGCCAGGAACGACGGGGAACGTCTGTGCCAGAACCACAGGTCGCGACAACCCCTGAGCCAACGCTCTTTGACAAGTGCCATGCCTTCTTCCACGAGGATGGTCACTATTCGATGGCGAAGAGGGATGGCCTTTATCCGTATTTCCGCCCGATCGAGCGCAACGATGGCACCCGAGCCATTATGAACGGACGCGAAATCATCATGGCCGGGTCGAACAACTACCTCGGGCTGGTTTCTGACCCTAGAGTCCGGCAGGCCGCTTCCGACGCGATCGAGCAGTACGGCACCGGCTGCACGGGGAGTCGATTCCTGAACGGCACGCTGGATATCCACATCCAGCTTGAGGAGCGCCTGGCACATTTCATGGGCAAGGAGGCCTGTGTTCTGTACTCAACGGGCTACATGACGAATCAGGGCGTGATCCAGGCCCTGACCGCAAAGGGCGATATCATCTTCTCGGACAAAGACAATCATGCGTGCATTGTCGCGGGCACGATGGTCAGCACGGCGGACACGTGGCGATATCGCCACGATGACATGAATCACCTTCGGCTCCTCCTCCAGAAAGCGGCAAATGAACGACCGGACGCCGGCAAGTTCATCGTGACGGATGGCGTGTTCTCCATGAGCGGCGTGATAGCCAGTGTACCAGAGCTCGTGGAGCTTGCGACCGAGTTTGGAGCCGTCTTGATGCTTGATGACGCACACGCCGTTGGCGTGATAGGCAAGGGGGGTCGAGGTGCCGCAGCGTACTACGATCTGGGCGACAAGGTGCATCTTACGACTGGCACCTTCTCCAAGAGCTTTGCCTCCCTGGGCGGCTTCTGCGTGGGTGATGCCGATGTCGTCGAATTCCTGCGGCATAATAGCTCGACCCACATCTTCAGTGCGTCCATGCCGCCTGCGAACGTGGCCACCGTCCTCAAATGCCTCGAGATACTCGAAACGGAGCCTGAGCGACTGGAGCGACTCTGGAAGATATCAGACTACATGCGCGATGGATTCCGCTCTGCTGGTTTTAACGTCTGGACGAGCCAGGCTCCGATTATCCCCGTAGTGATCGGAGACATGAATACCTCATTCAGATTCTGGAACCGACTGATCGAAGAGGGCGTGTTCGTCAACGCAGTCGTTCCGCCGGCAGTCCCCCGCGGACAGAGCCTGATGAGAACATCATACATGGCCACGCACTCGGACGAGGAATTGGATTTCATCCTCGATGCGTTCGAGCGAGTCGGAAAAGAGCTGCACGTGATTGGCCACAATGGCATGGCCGACGCGGGCTCGTGAACGTTCGTTGAGTCCGGCGTCGAGTCGCCCCGCCTGTCGGGTGGTCCCCTCAGCGCACATTAGCCCAGAGTGACATCGTGACGATCAAGCCTGTTCAGTCGAAAGCAGATCTTCGCCGTTTCATTTCCTTCCAGTACGATCATTACCGAGGCGATCGATGCTGGATACCACCGCTGAGACTCGACGTCAAACACACTCTGGATCACGGGAAGAATCCGTTCTTCGATCATGGAAAACTGCAGGCCTTCCTTGCCGAGGACGGAGATGGAAAGATACTGGGCCGGATCGCCGCGATCGTGAACGGGATGCATCTCAAGAAGTACGACGACGGAGTCGGCTTCTTCGGGTTCTTCGAATCCGTTGAAGACCATGCAGTCGCGGATAAGCTTTTCCAGACGGCCGGCAGCTGGCTCCGTGACCAGGGCCTGAAGGCCATGCGGGGGCCTGCCAATCCTTCGCTTAATGACGTGGCGGGGCTGCTTGTCAGTGGATTTGATCGGCGACCCGCCGTCATGATGCCCTACAACAAGCCGTACTACGCCGACTTCTTGAGCCGCAGCAGCTTTGAGCGCGCCATGACGATGTGGGCGTTTTTCGTTCACGAGAAATATGCCGCATTCGACAAGCTCTGGCGCGGGCGGGATATCGTGCTCAAGAGGCAACCCGGTCTCCGGCTCAGATCGATCGACATGAGTCGATTCGATCAGGAGGCGGCCACGATCCTGGACATTTACAACGAGGCGTGGTCAAAAAACTGGGGCCACGTACCGATGACGGATCGCGAGTTCGCCAAGGTGGCGAAAGAGATGAAGCAGGTCCTCGATCCCGATCTCATATTGATCGTAGAGGACGACGGCGAGCCGATCGGATTCGCCATCAGTTTGCCGGACATGAACCAGGCGCTCCGGCACGTCAAGGATGGTCGGCTGTTTCCCACGGGCCTTCTGCGGCTGCTCGCTCATTCCAAAATGGGGTCCATCTCCTCGATCCGCATGCTCCTGATGGGTGTCAGGCTCAAGTATCAGGGGCGCGGGATTGACTCTCTTCTGATTGCCAATTCGATCGAGAATGGTCAGAAACGAGGTTACGATTCGGCAGAGATGAGCTGGGTTCTTGATAGCAACCAGCGACTCATCAATAACCTCGAGGCGATCGGCGGCGTCAGGGACAAAGAGTATGCTCTCTATGAGAAGCAAATCTGACCGTGCGGACCTTGCCGCGTCGCCTCCGCGGTTTGTGTACTTCGATCTCGACGACACCCTCCTTGATCACAGTGCTGCGGAGCGCGAAGCGTTGCGTGACGTGGCGCTTGAACTTCTCGGCCTTGGGAACGACTCGCCGATCATCGAACAACTGCAGCACGCGTACCACGATCGAAACCGGGACCTGTGGGCAGACTATGCAGCACGTCGTATCACCAAGGACGAACTTCGCCGCAAGAGGTTTGAGCATATCGCAGACACCTTTGCCACCGCGGCAACGTGGACTGAGCTCGACTCGTTCTACATGAATCGATATGCAGATCACTGGCGACCTGTCGATGGCGCACTCTCGCTATTTGAATGGGTCGCTGACCGGTACCCGGTGGGAATCATCACGAACGGATTCGCGAGCACGCAGCACGCCAAGCTGGATCGATTCCCCATGATCCGAGAGGTGTCGAGGGCTGTGATCATCAGCGAGGAGGTCGGGCATCTCAAACCGGACCGCCGGCTGTTTCTCCATGCCGAACAGGCTGCGGGCGAGCGGGGCGATTCGATCTTGTATGTTGGAGACTCCTTGCGGTCTGACGTCGAAGGCGCACTTGCGGCGGGCTGGAGGGCTGCCTGGTTTACGGAGAGGGAGGTACCCGTCGGACTGGCTGCGAACGTGTTCGCGTTCCGGAAATGGCGGGAATTCCAGCAGTATCTGGCGGGCTGAGAGTGCAGGGTACAAACAAAAAAAGCCACCCAATGGGCAGCCTTTTTTGATATCCCTTAGACGCGACGGCCTCCAACTGAACCGTTCGACCGCTTGCACGATCTCGCGGGTCTAGTTATTGGAGGCCCATCTCTGCGATCACGCTATTAACGTGACCAGCGATCGGAGACCCTCTCCCGAAGAACAGGGTTTTCATCACACCGCATGGGCACACAGTGTGTCGATCGTTGTTGCCTGACAAAGATTGATCCTTGCCGGTCTGTTCCACGACCTTTCGGCCGGAGGATCCAGGTTCGGTCTTTGCATTATTGCCGCCCGCCTCGCCTTCCGCCTGCCGTTACCCAACGTGCCGATGACAGCGGGTCGTACAGACAGCCACGTGGACGGCCGTGTCGTTCGGTCAACTCGTGGCGGCTCCATCCGCGCAATTCGCATTACGCAACGGACACCAGAACAACCTCAGACTTTCTCGTCACATACCGACGATGAAGCCGGCCGGCGACGAAAACCACAATACAATCGGACATCTGATTCTTTCGAACCAGGAGCCGCGATCGCACTTTACAACCAGTTTGCGGAACACCTCGGAAAGCCGATTCACCTTGCGGCTAGTCGACATACCGACGCAGGTGCTGCCGATCCGGTCCCATCCGTGCGCATCCTCAACGACATGGCGGAGTTTGACCTCCGTCGCACCGCATCGTTGCGCACGAGGGAATCCAGCTACCGATCCACTCAGGCGAGCCCGCGGTATGGTAAACGAAGCCGAAGCCTCGATCCCTTCGCATGGCTCTTGTTTCACGGGCCGGCGAACTTTCCAACGCCGAAGCGCCGGTCCTCTTTCGCCGACAGTGCACCTCACAGGTACCGTCGAACCTTTCGATTCTTACTGGCTGACCTCATGCAGCCCAGAGACTCAGTCGCGTCAAGGAACAGTGCCGTTAGGCACGGGGACAATGATATGCTGAGGCCCTGCCGGTGTCAATCGGAATTGATCCACAAACTATGCACACTTCTTCTGCACAGTGTGGAAAACTGGCGCCTGCATCGGGGCAAAAAAGAAAGGCCCGGCCGTTCTGGCCGGGCCTTCCAAGTGCCCACTAGCGATGCGACTGAGCTCTGAAGCATGCCGGGTCGCGTAAGTCCGGCAGCTCTCAAGGCACGCATGAGGTGCCAGAATATACAGTGCGCGAGGAACGAGGCGCAAATGCAATAACGGTATTAATTACAATATGTAGCTTAATACCGCGAAAAGGAAGCCATCCCGACTCGCACAATAACGGATTAACTACAATCCGAGATTATTCAGGAATACCTGTACTGCACGCGGCTCGAGAATGATCGTGAGCAGGAGGCCACCGAGCGCGCCCCCCAGATGCGCCTCGTGCGCGATACCACCCACAGATCCTCCCTCCATTCGACGATTGATGGCATATACAGAGAGGGCGACATAGCCGACCGCAAATACGATCGACCACATCGGTATCACACCGAAGAAGTAGATCTTCTCGAAAGGAAAGAACAGGCAATACCCGAACAACACTCCACTGACGGCACCTGACGCACCCACCGCGGCGTACGATTCGTTGTCGTGGTGAAGGGCCAGCGAAAGCCCGTGTGCGGCCAGTTCGGATCCGAAATACAGTACCGTGAAATCGAGAGACCCCAGAAGCACTTCCAGAAGCGGACCGAAGAAGTACAGCGTGATCATGTTAAATGCCAGGTGTCCCCATCCAACATGAACAAACCCTGCCGTGATCATTCGCCAATGCTCCTTTCTCTTCAGAATCGCGTGCGGTTGAAAAGACAGCCGCTCGACGAGTGACGCATCGACGAGCAGAGCATAGCCACTCACCAGGGCGTTGAGGAGCAACAGAAGAAAGGTTACGGGCGCGTCGAAAAGTCCAGGCATGGGAGAGGCATCAAGTGCGGGCGGAATGACTTCGGCAATGGCCTACGTCTGAACCGCCACAAAGTGTTCAACGATGGACCTGAAAACTCCGAGACCGTCGGGACGGCCCAGTATGGCATCAGAATTACGCTCCGGATGCGGCATCATACCCAGAACGTTGCCAGCTTCATTCAAAATGCCCGCGATGTTTCGGGCGCTTCCGTTCGGATTCGCCTCATCCACGGCCTCACCCGATTCGTTACTGTAACGGAACGCGATCCGACCCGTCGACTCCAATTCTTCAAGCGTCGCTGAATCAGCGAAGTAGTTGCCATCTCCATGCGCGATCGGCATCGATAGCACTTCGCCCGGTCGAAACGTGTTTGTAAACGGAGATCGCGTGTTTTCGACCCGCAGATTCACCGACCTGCAAAGAAACCGCAGCGATCTGTTGCGAATTAGCGCTCCCGGCAGCAGGCCCGCCTCACACAGAATCTGAAATCCGTTGCAGATTCCGATGACCAGCCCCCCCTCTCGGGCGAATCGGACGACATCTTTCATCACGGGTGAGAACCGAGCGATCGCACCAGATCTCAAATAGTCTCCGTACGAGAACCCACCGGGCACGATCACCACGTCGGCATCTCCCACCGTGGTCTCTTTGTGCCAGATAAAGCGGGCATCTTCGGCCAGGATATGCCCCGCCGCATGGTATGCGTCGTGGTCGCAGTTTGAACCGGGAAAAACAAGAACCCCAAAAGTAATGGGCATAGGGCGTAGGCGATGTCAGTGCGGGACTGGTGACTCCTCCACGGAGGCAGGTTCGACCGGTTCTCCATCACGGGAGCCGGCAAGGGAAATGTACCACCTCGCACAAGTACCTGTCGACTCGTGGTTCGAAATCCATCCAAATTGTACCTGGTACCGGCCACAAAAAAAGGCGCCGACCCTTCCGGGCCGACGCCTTCCATTCCCTGTGCAGAGATCCGAGTTCTACGACTGGATCGCCTGAACCTCAATCAAGATCTTCACCTTGTCGCTGACGATGACCCCACCAGCCTCTGTCAGGTTGTTCCATACCAGACCAAAGTC
>JABDKH010000275.1 GCA_013002345.1 Rhodothermales bacterium | reverse complement strand
TCCCGCAGGCGAATCCGAAAATCTCGTTCGCTTTCGTCAGGATCGGATGCCACCCCGAGTCCCGGATGGAGAAAGGATGTGACCCGCTCCTCTCGATAGAGCCAGTCGGCGAGGTCCTTTTTCCATGCGGTGTAGTCTCGCGCCTTCTGCGCCTCCGCTGGAAGATCGCCGAACGATGCATTCTTGTCCGGCTCAGTCCGAAGGCGATCGACATCGATGTCGACCCGCTCGGCATCTTCCCACTCAACAGGTGAGACGGCGCCTGCCCTGACCTCTGCGAGAAGAGCGATTTCGCGATCGGTTTCGATCCCACGCTTCCTGTCCTGAAAATGGACCGACGCTGTTCCGATAACCCTCGGCTCATAGTGCGTCAAATCTGCAGATCCGGAGGGGAGAAATCGTTGGGTCACGTCCGGCGGGACAACCGGTCTCGATTGCGTAGCGGGCGCACTCGCCGGAGCCTTCGATGACGTTCGCGCCGCTTCCGTCGCCGCGGAAGCCACGGCGGTCTGGCGGTCCTGCATCAGCGACTTGATCTGCGTTCGCGTCATCGGTCCCCTGAGATACGACATTGCCCAGCGGGTATGGAAGATCTCGGGAGCGGGTTCGTGCACGTTGTGCATCAGAAAAACCCGCTTTCCGAGGCCCGCGAGCACACGCTCCATCTCCCCGCGATCGAACTCGCCACCGCCCGAAGCTCCTTCAAGTCCTTCGAGAACTCGCATCTTGTCGCGCTCCGTCTGGAGTCGGCCGATGAACCACGTACCCGTGTTCGACAGGCCTTTGTAATCCAGGTCGACCGGGTTCTGCGTGGCGAGCACTACGCCGAGTCCGTATGCGCGCGCCTGCTTGAGCAACGTCAGCAGCGGCTGCTTTGACGGCGGATTTGCCACCGGCGGCATGTATCCGAAAATCTCATCGATGTACAACAAGGCCCGCAGGCTCGTCGTACCCGGTTTGGTGCGGATCCACGAAAGCGTTTCGTTCAGCAGGAGTGAGACGAAGAACATCCGCTCCGCCTCCGACAGATGCGCAATAGACAGGATGGCGACGCGCGGTTTTCCGGAGTCGTCGTAGAGCATCTTGTCGATGTCGATGGGCACACCCGTCATCCATGTCTCGAACCCCGGCGACGCCAACAAATTGTTGAGTGCCATCGCGAGTTCAAAGCGATCCTTCGGTGGGAAGAATGAGTCGAGGTTCATCACCCCGATTCGTTCGAAGGGCGGTGTCTGGATGGCCTGGATCAGTGATCCGAGGTCGAGTGTGAGCCCATCGTTCCAGGCGTTCTCGAGCAGATTTGAGATCAGAATATGTTCGCGGCTGCGCAAGGGATCCGCATCAATGCCGAGAAGCCCGAGAAGTCCTGTGGCGGTGGACGAGATCCGGTCGTTCAACAGATCACGATCTTCCCGAACCTGTTCGGATGGCGGAGCAAACGACGACAGGATGGACACGGGGACACCGGCTTCGCTGCCCGGAGTGTAGATCGTCACATCTGCTGCGTCGCGGAGCTTGCGGACCCGATCGGGGCCCTCGCCCCAGCTTGCCAGACCGTTCTTCCAGAGATCCGCCTGTTTTGCCGCGAATTCTTCCGGCGAAAGGTTCTTCTTCCTCGCGTCGTCGATGTTGATCCACGGGAGGAACTCGTCGGGCGAGAGGTTGGGGAAGGTGAGCATCAGGTTGGGGATGTCACCTTTGGGGTCGATGATCAGCGCGGGGATCCCGTCAATGATTGCTTCCTCCAACAGCGAGATACACAGACCCGTCTTCCCGGAACCGGTCATCCCCACGCAAACGGCATGCGTCGTAAGATCCTTGGAATCGTAGAGTAGTAGGTCATCGAGCATCTCGCGCTCTTCCAGGTCGTAGGATCGACCGAGATAGAACTCGCCCAGTTTCTCGTAGGCTTCGACGGGGATATCCATGCTGCAATTAGTTCGGTGTGATTTGAAAGTCAGGGCATCTGAATGATGCCGAAGAGGTTGCCGAACGGGTCTTCGACGGTCCCGACAAGGACGCCGCCACCAACGTCATTCACGCCGGCGACCTCGGTGGCTCCGAGGGTCATCAGTCTGTCGTACGTGGCGACAACGTCATCGACTTCCCAGTATACCCACATGCCTCCGCGACCCGGGCGGGCGAGGGCGGTGTCGGGGTCAAGTCCAAGCTCGAAATCGCCGACCTGGAAACCCACATAGAACGGCTCGTCGAAATACGGCTCGATGCCGAATACCGCCGAGTACCACGCCTTTCCTACTTCGAGATCCGGCGTGACGTAGACGACGGTCTTTACGCCTTTGAATTCCCTGGTTGCGGCGGGTTCGTTGGTGCACGCCGCGGCGACCAGGAAGGCCGAGACAAGAATCAGTTTCCTCATGAAACGAAGATACACAGCGCGCGACATCATCCGAACTTTCCGTGTCATCCTGGCCCTCGCGACGCCATCGCACGTCTCGCTACGTCATCGAAACCATTTTGGCGTCATCCGAGCCTTAGCCACACCATCGAAAGCCACGCTACGTCATCGTAACCATTTGGTGGCATCCAAGCCCTGGCCGCGCCATCGCAAGCCACACTTCGTCATCCCGGACGAAATGAGGGACCTTTGGCGGACGGTTGTAGTCGGTTTCTACCCGAAGACATGGACCCTTCCGGAAGCACGTTGCAACATCCTTTGCGGACGATGACGAAGACGTCGAATTCACGGTGCGGCCTTCTGCGAATCTTAACCGCGGAGCCGTGAACCCGCTTCTTCCTCTCG
>JABDKH010000274.1 GCA_013002345.1 Rhodothermales bacterium | reverse complement strand
GAAAGCGTTCACCGTCTGATCCGGCCGGTCGAGATTGCCTTCGACCAGGCCATCCTGGTTGCCGTCTTGGGCTTGATCGTTAATGGCGCTTGCGTGTTCATCCTGGGCCACCGGCACGAGCACCATGATGACGAGCACCCTGACGGGCACCACCACCATCATCACGATCACAATCTGCGATCCGCGTATCTTCATGTGCTCGCTGACGCGCTGACCTCGGTGCTGGCGATCGTCGCACTGTTGCTAGGTAAGTTCCTGGCCTGGAACTTCATGGACCCAGTGATGGGGATCGTCGGTGCGATCCTCGTATCACGGTGGGCTATCGGGCTGTCGAAGCAGAGCGGCAGGATCCTGCTCGATGCCCAGGCGCCCGAGCCTATCCTGATAGGGGTGCGCCGGGCCCTCGAATCAAATGACGGCACCAGGCTGACCGACGTTCACATCTGGTCAATCGGACCGGGCATCTACGCGGCGGCGTTGATGGTGAGTTCCCCAAGCCCACGGTCCCCCGAGGAGTACAAGAACCAGATTCCGCGGGAACTCGGGATTCGGCATATCACGCTGGAAGTCCAGGGTGAACCTGGTTGACCCGCAGAAGTACCGGGTGGCAAGAATTGGTTCAAGGATGAGAAAGCGACGATGAGTGGGTCAGGCTATGTGGGTTCGACTCCCACCTCCGGCACCACTTCTCTCCGGAGCCCTTGGGAGAGTCACGAGGCGTGTCGCGCTCGTTCCCAGGAATCGACACGGGCGATGTGTCCGGGGCAAATGTGCTCTCGCGTTGGCCGCCCCGTCACGGTCGTCCAGAGGTGGGGGATGGCTCGCATCTCACACCCCGGTGTCGCGAGAACTGCGGCAAGCAGAAACGAGATCCCCAAGTGCCCGAGCGTGTACACGTACCACACCAGAACTGCCCAACCGAGAGCTTCTGACCACCAGGCCCCGAGGAACAGGCGGCTCGCAATCACTCCTGCGCCGATACCCAGCATGACGACCAGCCGTGGCACGCTACGCCAGTTCCGTCCCCAACCGATGTTGACGACGTACGGCGTGACCATGAGGGCGATCGCTATCCCGATCCACGTCGTCCAGTACGGGATATCAGAGTCGAGGAAAACGAAATGATAGCGGACCGCGTTCCAGACGGCGGCCACCAGTAAGATGCCCCACCCCAGTCGCACCGCTCTTCCGACCGGGCCGGGCTTCGGGATTGTCCCGGGCTCGTCGAAGTGCGTCGACAGCGTGTCCGAGGGTGAATCAGTCATCGCACGCCCTGGCGACTCTCGAGAATATCGACGGGAGAGAAGACGATGCAGGCGAGGTGCGTGCGATTCCCGAAGATGAGCCCTGGCAGCGCCATGACTTCGCAGCCGGAGTCAGCCCGTAGGGCGTCGATCAACAGCGAGACACCGACGTACGTGATAGCGGCCGTCCCACCCTCGCCCTGGCCGAACAGCGGGCCGCCTCCCTGCCCGTAGAACCAGACGAGAAACACGGGCGTCACCGCCAGGATCGCTCCGATCCATCGGTTCAGGCCCGCCAGATAGCGGGAGACGACGAAGTGGACCAGCGTGTAGAACAATACCAGCGCAGCCATGATGCCCAGGCTGCGCAGGTTGTAGCTCCAGCCGGCCACGAACCAGACGGGTAGAGCCACGATCATCACGCAAACCCCGAAGATGAATCTCAGCACTCTCCCGCAGATTCCGGCCTTCGTTGGGCTCACGTGCTGCTCCTCAGGAGCATCCGGCTCCGGATTGAATGGGCGGGCACTTGACGGTCGCGTACGAGCAGAAGACGCAGCAGTCGCCGTGCTTCGGCTGCAAGCGTGTGCTGCAACTCTCGCAAACGTAAAAGTACCTGCACGCGTCGGTCGGCATGGTCTCTTCTTTCGAGTGCCCGCACTCCGGACAGCTGATCGTCGAGCGAAGTTCGATCGGCTTGGCGTTCATCGGTTCTCCGACTTGCTCAGTGACGCGAGAATCGGACACTCCGTGGTCGGCGTTCGTTCCTCACAGGCTTTGGTGAGATCCTTCAGGGCACGCCGCATCCGGCGCAGGGAGGCGATCTTTCCGTCGATATCGGCAATCTTTGCATCCGCGCTCTGCTTGACCTGGGCGCAGTTGCGTCGCGGCCTTACGCGCAGCTCCAACAGTTCGTTGATCTCCTTCAGCGTGAAGCCGAGGACCTTGGCGCGACGGATGAAGACGATGCGGGCAACGGTTTCGAGCGGATAGTCCCGATAGCCCGATGGGCGCCGCGGTGGCTCGGAA